>CAYSVF010000094.1:0-8187 GCA_964434415.1 uncultured Parvibaculum sp. | reverse complement strand
CATTTACGTCGCCGTGGCGCTCATCACGCTGCTGGCGGCCATCTGGCTCGGCCTTTGGGCCGCGAACCGGATCGTGGAGCCCATTTCGCGTCTCGTGCGCGCATCGGAGCGGGTGCGCGAGGGCGATCTTTCCACGCGCGTCGAGATGGAAGGCACCGGCGACGAGATCGACGATCTCAGCAATTCCTTCAACCGCATGACGAGCCAGCTCGAAAATCAGCGCACCGAGCTCGTGGCCGCCAACCACCAGCTCGATCAGCGCAGCCAGTTCACCGAAGCCGTGCTCTCCGGCGTCAGCGCCGGCGTGCTCGGCCTCGACAATGAAGGCCATATCACCCTGGCCAATCGCGCCGCGCTGAGATTTTTCGGCAAGACGGCGGACGAGATGATCGGCCGGAACATCATGGTGGCCGTGCCGGAAATGTACGGTGCCGTCTCCGATGCCCGCGCCTGGCCGGAACGCACGGCGCATCGTCAGGTGGTGCTCCTGCAAAGCGGTCAGGAGCGCACCCTCAATATTCGCGTGACGCGCGAAATGACGGAGAGCGGGCAGGGCGGCTTCGTTCTCACCTTCGACGATATTACCGAACTCGTCCATGCCCAGCGCACCGCCGCATGGGCCGACGTCGCGCGCCGCATCGCGCATGAAATCAAGAACCCGCTGACGCCCATCCAGCTGTCGGCGGAGCGCATCCGGCGCAAATACGGCAAGGAAATCACGACCGACCCGGAAATCTTCGAGCAATGCACCGAGACGATTATCCGGCAGGTCAACGACATCGGCCGCATGGTGGACGAGTTCTCCTCCTTTGCGCGCATGCCCTCGGCGCTGATCAAGATTGTCGATCTCAACGAGATATTGCGCCAGGCAGTCTTCCTGCAGCGTGTCGCCAATTCCGATATCGACTACGCGCTCAATATGCCCGAGACATCGGCCGTGCTGGAATGCGACGGACGGCTGGTCAGTCAGGCGCTCACCAACATTCTGAAGAATGCCGCCGAGGCTATTCGCGGCCACGACGTCGACGAGGAAGACGAGGACGGTGCCTCTGACAACGGCAACGAGAAAAAGCCGATCGGTCGCATCGACGTGGCTCTCTCCGTCGAACCCGAATACATCGTGATTCAGGTGACGGATTCAGGCTGCGGCCTTCCCGAGACGGACAGGATGCGCCTGACAGAGCCCTATATGACGACACGGGCCAAGGGAACGGGCCTCGGCCTCGCAATCGTGAACAAGGTAATGGAAGACCATGGCGGGCAGCTGGAGCTGGATGATGCGCCGGCTGCCGAAGGATGGGAAAGCGGCGCGCGGATTACGCTTCGTTTCCCGCGTCAGCGCAAATCGGCCGACGGAGAAAACAACACCGACGACGCGGCCGGCAGGGAAGAAGTAAAGGAAGAGGCGGTCAATGGCATCTGACATTCTGATTGTCGATGACGAAGCGGATATCCGGGAACTCGTTTCCGGCATATTGAACGACGAGGGATATACGACCCGTATGGCGGGGGACGGCGACAGCGCGCTCGCCGCCATCGAGGCGCGCCTGCCCGGCCTTGTCATTCTGGATATCTGGCTGCAGGGCTCGCGTCTGGACGGGCTGGAACTGCTCGACATCATCCGCGAGCGTCACCCGGACCTGCCGGTGGTGATCATCTCCGGCCACGGCAATGTCGAAACGGCCGTCTCCGCGATCAAGAAGGGCGCCTACGATTTCGTCGAAAAGCCCTTCAAGGCGGACCGGCTGATCCTGATCGTGCGGCGCGCCATCGAGGCCTACCGCCTGCGCCGCGAAAACGACGAGCTGCGCAATCGCGTCGGCGACGACATGACCATGATCGGCTTCTCGCCCGCGATAGGTCAGGTCCGCCAGACCATCGACAAGGTCGCGCCGACCAACAGCCGCGTTCTGATCACGGGGCCCTCCGGCGCCGGCAAGGAGGTCGTTGCGCGGCTGCTGCACGGGCGCTCGCGCCGCGCCAGCCATGCCTTCGTCGCCCTGAACGCGGCCAACATGGCGCCTGAACGCATGGAGGAAGAGCTGTTCGGCACCGAGGCCTCCGCCTCCGGCCCGCGCAAGGTCGGCGTGTTCGAGCAGGCCCATGGCGGAACGCTCTTCCTGGACGAAGTCGCCGAAATGCCGCTGGAGACGCAGAGCAAGATCCTGCGCGTGCTCGTCGATCAGACCTTCGAGCGTGTCGGCGGATCGCAGCGTGTGAAGGTCGATGTCCGCGTCGTCTCCTCCTCCAGCCGCGATCTGGCGGAGGAAATCGCCAAGGCCCGGTTCCGCGAAGACCTCTACCACCGGCTGAATGTCGTGCCGATCCACGTGCCCTCGCTGTCGAGCCGTCGGGAAGATATTCCCTTTCTTGTCGAATATTTCATGGCGCAGGTGTCCAAGGCGACGGGCCTTCCGCCGCGCCGCGTCTCCGACGATGCGATGGCCGCCCTCCAGTCCCATGACTGGCCGGGCAATGTCCGTCAGTTGCGCAACAATGTGGAACGCATGCTCATCCTCACCTCCGGCGATCCCAATGCCGTGATTTCTACCGATATGCTGCCCGCGGAAGTCAGTTCCTCCTCGCAGATGTCGGTCAGCGGTACGGGCGGCGAACATATTATGGCGCTCCCCCTGCGCGAGGCGCGGGAAACCTTCGAGCGCGAATATCTGATTGCGCAGATCAGCCGTTTCGGAGGAAATATCTCGCGTACCGCCGCCTTTATCGGTATGGAGCGGTCGGCGCTGCACCGGAAGCTGAAATCGCTGGGTGTAGCAACTTCGAACAGGCAGGAAGCCTGAGACAACTCAAGATACAGCGCCCACTAAAAGGCCGGAAAAATGAAAGTCATCGTCTGCGGTGCGGGTCAGGTCGGATTCGGCATCGCCAAGCAGCTCGCAGCGGAACAGAACGATGTGACTGTGATCGACCAGTCGCCGCAACTCGTGCAGCAGATTTCGGATTCGCTCGATGTCCGCGCAATCGTCGGCCATGGCGCGCACCCCGATGTGCTGGCCCGCGCCGGGGCGGCGGATGCCGACATGCTGATCGCGGTCACCTTCCACGATGAAGTGAACATGATCGCCTGCCAGGTGGGGCATTCTGTGTTTCGCGTTCCCACGAAGATCGCCCGTATCCGCTCCCAAAGCTATCTGCAGCCGGGCTTCCAGGACCTCTTCTCGCAGGACAACCTGCCCATCGACGTCATCATCTCGCCGGAGCTCGAAGTGAGCCGCGCTGTGCTGCGCCGCCTCTCTCTGCCGGGATCGTCCGAAATTCTGAACTTTGCCGAGGGCAAGGTCGCCGTGGTGGGCGTGACGCTCGAAGAGGACTGTCCCATCGTCAATACGCCGCTTCGTCAGTTGACGGAACTGTTCCCCGATCTTCGCTCTCGCGTGGTCGGCATCTCGCGCGGCGGCAAGCTCTTCGTACCGCGCAGCGACGACCAGATGATCGTCGACGACGAGGTCTATTTCGCCGCCGACATTCGCGATGTCCGCCGCACGCTCGGTATCTTCGGTCATGAAGAACAGGAAGCCCGCCGCATCATCATCGTCGGTGCCGGCAATATCGGTCTTTCGGTGGCGCTTGACCTGGAGCGCAATCACCCGGGCGTCCGCGTGAAGGTGATCGAGCGCCAGCGCGACCGGGCCGTCTATGCCGCCGACCATTTGAAGCGCACCATCGTGCTGAACGGCGACGGGCTGGATCCGGAGCTTCTGCAGGAAGCCGGTATCGCCGAAACGGAGGCCATCGTCACGCTCACCAATGACGATCAGGCGAATATCCTCACCTGCGTGCTGGCAAAGCGCGAAGGGGTGGGGCGCACCATGAGCCTCATCAACAACCATACCTATACGCCGCTGATGCGCTCGCTCGGTATCGACGCCTTCATGAACCCCCGCGCAACCACCGTGTCCAGCGTGCTTCAGCATGTGCGCCGCGGACGTATCCGCGGGCTTCAATCCGTGCATAACGGCGCCGCCGAGGTGATCGAGGCGGAGGCGCTGGAAACATCGACGCTGGTGGGGAAGCCGCTGCGCGAGGTGAATCTGCCGGACGGCATTCTGGTCGGCGCCATCGTTCGCAGCGGCGAGGTGATCATTCCCAATGGCGCGACCGAGATCGTGGCCGGAGATCGCGTCGTTCTCTTCGCCCGCTTCGACCAGGTGAAGAAGGTCGAGCAGATGTTCCGCGTCAGTCTCGAATTCTTCTGATCCGAGGGGCGGGGAGAGATCTTGTCGCATATTGCCTATGTGAACGGCCGCTATGTTCCCCACCGGGAAGCGGCGGTGCATATCGAGGATCGCGGCTATCAGTTTGCCGACGGCGTCTATGAGGTGTGCGGCATAAAGGACGGCCTGCTGATTGACGAAACGCGCCATCTGGACAGGCTCGAACGCTCGTTGACCGAGCTGCGCATTCCCATGCCCGTGGCGCGCGCGGCCCTGCGCGTCGTCCTGCGCGAAACGGTTCGCCGCAACAGGGTGCGGGACGGGATCGTCTATCTGCAGGTGACGCGCGGCGTTGCGCCAAGGGATCATGCCTTCTCCGGAACGCTCCTCCCTTCGATGGTCGTCACCGCGAAGCGCAGCGATCCTGCAAAGCTTGCCAAGGGCCGGACGGGAGTTTCCGTCGTGACGCGCCCCGACCAGAGATGGGCGCGCAGGGACATCAAATCCGTCGCGCTGCTGCCGAATATCCTTGCCAAGCAGTCCGCCCGTGATGCCGGCGCCTATGAAGCGCTGCTGGTGGATGACAGGGGCTTCGTCACCGAAGGATCCTCGACCAATGTCTGGATCGTCGATGGGGAGGGCCGCCTCACCACGCGACCGCTCGGCCATGACATCCTGAACGGCGTGACCCGGCAGGTTCTGGTCGAGGCGGCGAAGGCCGAGGGCATCGAGCTGGTCGAGCGTCCCTTCACCGTGGAAGAGGCCGCAAACGCCGCCGAGATGTTTCTCAGCGCGTCCTCCGTGCCGGTGATTCCCGTCATCCGTCTGGACGGAAAACCGGTAGGAGAGGGCAAACCCGGCCCCGTCGGGGCCCGCTTGCGGGCCGCCTATTGGCGTCTGGCCGAGCTGAATTGACCGAAAACAGGTGGAAAGCGGCCGATTTCGTTCACAATTCCGTTAAATCAAGCGTCGAAATGCTATTTCGCACTTGCAGCATTTTAGGAAACGTCCAGACTATACAAACGGGGTCGAGCAAGGGCGGGCTGTTCCGGACCGCCCCTTAAATAAGGCCGGTGCCAGTGCAGCGTCGGCCGGATGAATGGAAAAGTGGGGTTTACCCATGAGCGAAAAAACTCATAACTTGCAGGACACTTTCCTCAATCACGTTCGCAAGAACAAGACGAACTTGACCATCTTTCTGGTCAATGGCGTGAAGCTTCAGGGGGTAGTGACCTGGTTCGACAACTTTTGTGTGTTGTTGCGTCGGGACGGACATTCGCAGCTCGTGTATAAGCATGCGATATCGACCATTATGCCGGCCCAACCCGTCCAGCTTTTCGAAGGCGACAAGGACGGCGAAGAGGCCTGAGAGCGCTAGTTGAGCGACTACAAACAGTCTGATGAGACCGATCGCGATGGCGACGGGAAAGCGGGCAGGCGCGCCTTCCAGGTGACGCGGAGCGAGCCGACGCGCGCCTATGTCCTCGTGCCCTGGCTGAAATCCGCCGAGCATGATGCGCGTCGCAAGGGCGTGCGCATTCGCTCCGCCGAGACGCAGCTCGACGAGGCCGTCGGCCTTGCCTTGGCCATCGATCTGAACATCGTCGGCCGGTCCATTGTCCCGTTGCAGAATGTACGGCCGTCCACCCTGGTGGGCGAGGGCAAGCTTGAAGAGCTGAAGGGCGAGATCGCGGCCCTCGATGTCGAGCTGGTGGTGGTGGACAGCGCACTCTCGCCGGTCCAGCAGCGCAATCTGGAGCGCGCCTGGAAAGTAAAGGTCGTGGACCGCACCGGCCTCATCCTCGAAATCTTCGGCGAACGGGCCAATACGCGCGAAGGCGCGTTGCAGGTCGAGCTGGCGCATCTGAATTACCAGAAGAGCCGTCTTGTGCGTAGCTGGACCCATCTGGAACGCCAGCGCGGCGGCCTAGGCTTTATCGGCGGTCCCGGCGAAACCCAGATCGAGGCCGACCGCCGCATGCTTCAGGAGCGCATCACCAAGCTGGAACGCCAGCTTGAGACGGTGAAGCGCACCCGCGAACTGCACCGCAAGACGCGCCGCGATGCGCCTTATCCGGTCGTCGCCCTTGTCGGCTACACCAATGCGGGCAAGTCCACTCTCTTCAACCGGGTAACGGAAGCGGGCGTCTTCGCCGAGAACCTGCTCTTCGCTACGCTCGATCCCACCATGCGGTCGATCGAGTTGCCGTCTGGTCGCAAGGTGATCCTGTCCGACACGGTGGGGTTCATTTCCGACCTGCCGACGCATCTCGTCGCGGCCTTCCGCGCTACGCTGGAAGAGGTGCTGGAAGCCCAGCTCATCATCCATGTCCGCGATGCCTCGCATGAGGAAACCGAGATCCAGAAGGCCGATGTCGAAAAGGTCCTGGCCTCGCTTGGCGTCACACCTGAGACCATGAGCGCCAACGGTCAGCATGTGCTGGAAGTACTGAACAAGCTCGACCGGCTTCCGGCGGAACAGGCCGACGCGCTGCGCAATATGGCCGAGCGCGAGGCCGACACGGTTGCGATGTCGGCGCTGACGGGCGAGGGCGTCGAAACGCTCCTTCAGCGCATCGACGATCTTGTCACGGACGATGCGCATTATATCGCGGTGGAACTCCTCGCGGACGAGGGCGAGGCGCTGGCATGGTTCTATCGCAACAGCGATGTGCGCGAGCGCGAGGACAGGGAGGACGGCTCGGTTCGGCTGATGGTCGGCATGGCGCCTGCCTCCATGGGACGTTTCGAAAAACATTTCCCCGACATCGCACGCCGCGCAGGCGAATTGCTGGGCGAGGCGGTGGAACCGACATGAGCCATCTGTTCGAGGAGGTGGCGGCTCTGATCCGCGAGGCGTCGGAGCGCGAAATCATGCCGCGCTTTCGATCGTTGGCCGATCACGAGATTCACGAAAAGGCCAAGAACGATCTCGTCACCATCGCCGACCGCAATGCGGAGGAATGGCTGACGCCGCGTCTCGAAAAACTTTTCCCCGGTTCCCGCGTGCTGGGCGAGGAAGCGGTGGCCGAAGACAATTCGCTTCTTGAGATCGTCAAATCCGACACACCCTTCTGGACCGTCGACCCGGTGGACGGCACCGGCAATTTCGTGGCGGGCAAGGAAACCTTCGGCGTCATGATCGGGCTGGCGGAAAAGGGCGTCACCACCCATGCCTGGGTCTACCTTCCCGTGCCCGACGAAATGTTTATGGCCGAGCATGGCGGCGGAACGGTGCTCGTGTCGGAAGGCAATTCGCAAACCATCCACGTCCCGCCCGCGCCGAAGGAATTGTCCGGCGCCATGGGGGCGCTCAACGATCATTACATGCCGGAACCGTGGAAGAGCCGCATTGGCGCGCTGGCCCCGCTTATCGGCGAACGCGTATCGGTCGTTTGTTCTGCCTGGGAATATACGAACATTCTGCGTGGTATCGAGCATTTTGCGGTCTATCACCGCATGATGCCCTGGGACCACGCGCCGACCACGTTATTGCTGCGGGAGGCCGGCGGCGTCATGCGCCGCATCGATACGGGTGTGGATTACGATGCGCGGAGCGGGAGCGGTCCGCATCTCGCCGCGGCGAACGAAGACCTCTGGGAACTAATCTCGACGAAGGTGCTCTCTGTCTCGGGTTAATCTCGACGCAAACCTCGCTTTAGCTCGACATCAGCCTCGCTTTTCCTCGGCCTTCGCCTCGTCCCAGAGCGCATCCATTTCTTCCAGGTTTGAGTCGTCCGGCTTGCGTCCTTGCGCGGCGAGCTTCTCCTCGATCCGCCCGAAACGCCGCCGGAATTTGGCATTCGCCCGCCTCAGCGCCTTTTCCGGATCGACCTTCAAGTGCCGCGCAAGATTGGCGTAAACGAAGAGAAGATCGCCCATCTCGTCTGCCAGCCGGTCCGCATCGCCACCCTTGGCGACTTCCGCCGACAGCTCCAGCATTTCCTCGTTGAGCTTGTCGATCACCAGCGACGTCTCCGGCCAGTCGAAACCCACCCGCGCGGCCCGCTTC
>CAYSVF010000093.1:0-8204 GCA_964434415.1 uncultured Parvibaculum sp. | reverse complement strand
AAAGCCCGGATAGTTCTCCACATCGGTGGTGATGGTGAGCTGGCCGCCGGGCTGGATGCCCTGGATGAGAACGGGTTCGAGCATGGCGCGGGCGGCATAGATGGCGGCCGTATAGCCCGCAGCGCCGGCGCCGACGATCAGAACCTTGGCATGTTTGGTATCGGACATGATCTTTCCGTTCGTTCTGCTATGCCCGTTCCAGCCAATAGAGGAGGCCGGGCGGAAGAGGAGGGGAGCGCCCGCGCGCGCCATTTACGCAAAACACAATATAGGCGCGGCGCGGGCCTGCCGAAACCCGCGGTCTGCCGGTTGCGGCGCGTGCTCTGTGGGCTTAGAGCTTTTCGGAGTGGCTGCCGAGATATTCGGCGACGCCCTTCTGGTCGGCAACCATGCCTTCCTCGCCCTTCTGCCAGCCGGCAGGGCAGACTTCGCCGTTTTCCTCGTGGAACTGCAGCGCGTCGACCATGCGCAGCGCCTCGTCGGCGTTACGGCCGAGCGGCAGGTCGTTCACGAGCTGGTGGCGGACCACGCCGTCGCGGTCGATGAGGAAGGTGCCGCGCAGCGCCACGCCGTCGCTCTCGATGAGCACGTCATAATCGCGCGCGATCTGCTTGGTGATGTCGGCCACCAGGGGGAACTTCACGGGGCCGAGGCCGCCATCCTTGGGTTCCGTGTTGCGCCAGGCGAAATGCGAGAACTGGCTGTCCACGCTTACCGCGACCACCTTCACGTTCTTTTCCTCGAACTTCGGCACGCGGTTCGAATAGGCGAGGATCTCCGAGGGGCAGACGAAGGTGAAGTCGAGCGGGTAGAAGAAGACGAGGCCGTAGCTGTCCTTCAGATAGGACTTCAGGTTGAAATCCTCCACGATGTCGCCATCCGCCATTACGGCGGCGGCGGTGAAGTCCGGTGCCTGTTTTCCGACGAGAACGCCCATTTCCAACTCCATTCATTCAAATTCAAACTGGTAGCCGGGGAGGCCGGCCTTCCAGTGCTAATTAGAATTACTCTAGATTATTTTCAAGGGGGAAATGCTGCGGCGCGGCGAGAAAGCGGTGGATAAGTTTGTCGCAGCCGTTTCTCAGCCGGGGTTCGGCTGGCCGCAGCCCGGGCGCGGGAAGCGGTCGGCAGCAGGGTTCTGTCGCGATTCCCTGCGGATTTCCACGACTTTTCTTGCTATTTGCGGGTTCATCCCCACTTATTGCGTTGTCATCCCGCTTGGTTCGGCATGCTCTCTTCGCTCGAGATCGAGCGCCGGGCTTTCCTGACTAATTCGATAGATTGACATGGCCCGTGCGCGGTTGCCCGGGCCGTACGTAGACATGACTAAAGGAGACACCATGTCCAGCAAGGGCGCGGTAAAGTGGTTTAACAGCCAAAAGGGCTACGGCTTCATCCAGCCGGACGATGGCGGCAAGGACGTTTTCGTCCACATTTCCGCTGTCGAGCGCGCAGGCCTTTCCGGTCTCGCCGACGGCCAGAAGATTGCCTATGAGCTCGTCACCGAGCGCGGCAAGACCTCGGCGGCCAATCTCGAGCTTCTCTAAGCACGGGATCGGGCAAGCCCGAAACACGAAACCCGGCCGGGACTTCCCCGCGCCGGGTTTTTTGTTGTCTGGGGATTTCCGAACCGTCTTTCGGGTCGTCATGGCCCGGCTTGTCCGGGTCATCCACGTCTTCCTCTGAAGCCGCCAAGACGTGGATACCCCGCCTGAAGCGGGGCATGACGCGAGCGGCGCTTGCTCTCAAAACCCGAACATGTGGTCGAGGCAGAAGCTTTTCTCGCCGTTCAGCAGGCCGTGGAAGCCGAAGAGGCGGCAGGTCGTGTCGCGCACGATCACATAGCCCGCGCCGCCGGTCTTTTCGCGCTCCTCGGCGGTGAACATTTCCGACAGGCGCCAGTGGAAGGATCCGCCGCAGGCGATCTCTACCTTGCGTTCGGCGACGGGCTTGCCTTCTGCGTCATGCAGGATGAGCAGCGTCGAGCTTTTCTCGTGCCAGGGCGTCGAGGCCGGATAGATGAGGTGGCACATCGTGTCGAGCCCGCCATCGTCTCCAGACAGGGACCCTACGCGCAGGAAGAGGCGCGTGGTCAGTCCCGGCGGCTTGTTGGTGTAGCTCTGGGGCTCGTCCTTGTAGATGGTCGCGGTGTTGTAGATATGCGCGCCGAAAATCGTTTCCGCGCGGTGGCCGCTTGTCTTCTGTTCGAACCGTCCCAGCGCATGCAGCCAGCCATCGGCTTCGCCGCCCTCGCGGAAGTCGTAGAGGAATTCCACATGGCCGTAGCCGGAGGGGAGTTTCGTGCCTTCCTCGGCGATCCAGCTTTCCACATCCACTTCCACGCTTTCGCGCCGGGGGATGCGGCCGAGGAACTTCACGGCCACCGTTTCGCCGGTGGCGTCGATCATTTCCGCGCGGATCGGCAGTTCGTGCTGCTCCGTCGCCATGGGCGTCGGCAGCATGACGGAGCGGAACTCATCACGCGGCAGGATGGGCAGCGGCATGATGTAGCCCTTGCCCATATGCTTTTCGAGATCGCGGATATGCGGATCGGGCGCAAGGTCGGTGCGCTCCACATTGGCATGCGCGATGCGGCGATTGCCGCCCTTGCGCTTCACCTCGTAGCGCGGCCGCACGAAATAGCGTCCCGCCACGATTTCCACCTGGTCGGGCCAGCTCGCCTGGGGCAGCAGTGCATCGACCGACATGGCGCGCGTCCCGAAGGGCGGGATTTCCTCCTCGAACCATGACACGTCCTGCGCGCCGACGATGTTGAGGCCGACGGAATGCGGCGGAATGGGCATGGGGTGCGAGTTCTGGATGAAGAGCGTGACTTCCTCGTCCTCGTCGCCCGCGGGCATGCCGGCGTAATAGTCGGCGGGCCAGGCATTGGCATCATGGCTGCAGGAAAGCGCAAGCCCGTCCTCGCCATACATGTCGAGCGCGTATTTCACCACGTCGTGTCCGGCAATGCGGATCGCATGGATGAAGAGCGAGCCGGTGAAGTCGCCGAGCCCGAAGCGTTCGCGAATTTCCGCGCTGTCGATGGCAAAGGGCGCGCCTGCGCCGGGAAGCCCCTCGCGCCATTCCGCAATCTGCTCGCCTTTCTCGTCGAAGAGCGCAAGCCAGAGTTCCGGGTTCTCCGCGCCGTGCAGCGCCCAGTAATTCGCCGTCGCCACGCGCGTATGGATGCCGTGATCGGCGCCGTTCGCCTTGCCTTCCTGTTCGCGCATCAGCGCGAAGTTGGTCGCGAAGTTGAGCGGGTCCAGATAGTTCTTCTTGTTGGTCAGCATGTCCTCGTCGAGACGGATGTCGTCGAGCGAGACGATGCGCGCATCTTCCGGGAAGAGATGCTTGATCGAGGCGAAGGTCTTGTCGGTGTCGAAGGTCAGGATGAGGACGGCTTTCGGCTTGCTCGCCTTCAGCGCGCTTAAGGGCGCTGCTTCATGACCGAGAAAGGTGCCGCCGAGATCTTCCAGCCGCTGTACGAAATAGCCGGCGAGATCGAGCTTCGACAGATCGTAATAGGCGTGGAAGTTGCTCACATAGCCCATCGGGTCGAAGAGCGCGACCGGGCCTTCGTCCTTCAGCTCGTCCATCAGCGCATGGGCGCGGGGCGCGGTCAGCGGATGGCCGAGCGCCTTGAAAAGCGTGGCGCCGCCCGCATTGTTGCCCGGCCGCCAGCCCTGCGAGAGGTCGGCATTCTTGAAGGTCTCGATCTGGAGCGTCATCAGGCTCTTGCTCTTTTCCGTAGCTATGGGCGCGGGCGGGGGAAGACCCAGCCTAACCCGTTTTGCGGTCCGCCTGTAGAGGGGCGTTACATCGCCTCGCGGGCCGCGGCGCGCGTGCCGCCAAAGGGATTGAGTTTCTTGAGAAACGCCGTGAAGCGGTGGCGGCGCTGCTCATGGGCGACCACGGCCTCGTCGCGGACCCAGTTCATCTGAATGGCGCGGCGCTGGCCCTCGAAGGGCTCGTGGCCGTGCCAGGAATTGTCGGAGCGGCGGAAGACGAGCAGCGTGCCGCCATTGGGGGAGACTTCCTCCGCGGCGTCGTTGAGGTCGGTGCCCGAGCGCAGCACGCGGAGCCGCCCGCCACCGGCTTCCCACTCTTCGTTGAGATAGAGCAGCACGGTGATGATCTTCGATTCCGTATCCGTGTGGATCTTTCCGTTATTGCGCGCGCAATGGCCGCGCACGGTGAACATGGTCGGGCGGCCGGAGAGATCGAGGCCGAATTTTTCCTCGATGGCCTTCTGGAAGGCCGGGCCTTTCATCTCCTCCAGCAGCGCGTCGAAGCGCCCATGGATGTCGAGCTCGCTCGGCGGAATGGAGCCGGTGGACTGAATGTCGGGAAAATCGGCGATGACCTGGGTCAGCGCCTCGCCGGAGACGAAGCCCGGCACGACCAGATAATCGTATGGATCGGTTTTCAGCGGTGTCGCGCGCAGCGCGTCGATATCGATCAGGCCCATCGTCCTATTCCGTGTCGTCGCCCCCATGTGGCTCATGGGCCGGCGGTCATGTCCATATCGGTCTTTCCGCGGGCGGAACAAGCCCGCATCCGCCGACCATGGGAAAATCGCGTTAAGGCGGCGTGATCGCGTGTCAGCGCGCCGGATGCCCTTCGAGACGCGACGCGATCGCCGCGGCGATTTCCTCGGTAGCATTTAATGGCTCGTACTCCCAGCTTTCAAGCTGTCCGGCAAAAGGCCGCGCCACGCCGGCGGTGTAGAGCGCGTCCAGAAAACGGCGGAATTTGGCGGCCTTTCGCGTGTTGGCGGCTTCCAGCTCTATCACATAGACGGGTTTGCCGGTGAAGCAGGCCTCGCCGACCATATTGACCGAGTCGCAGGTGACGACCACGGCGTCGGCGGCGCCCAGATAGCCGAAATAGGGGTTGTGGCCGGTCCCGTCCCATATCGTCGCAGGGCGGTCTTCCAGATGTTCTTTCAAAAGTGCGACGGCCCTGTCGCCCGTGCGTCGCGAGGGCGTGACCATCAGCCCCGCGCCGTAGTGGTCGCACAGGCCGGAGAGCTGGGCGGCGATGCGGGTCGCCGTTTCCTCGGTCAGCGTATAGGCCGCATTCGTGCCGCCGATCAGCGCCGCGACGCGCGGATGGGGGAGGTTTTCAATTTGCGGGGCGATCAGGGCGGCTTCCTCGGCGAGCCTTTCCGTCGTCA
Organism: uncultured Parvibaculum sp.; assembly: GCA_964434415.1. Classification (GTDB taxonomy): domain Bacteria; phylum Pseudomonadota; class Alphaproteobacteria; order Parvibaculales; family Parvibaculaceae; genus Parvibaculum. The sequence continues at coordinate 3,025 of CAYSVF010000093.1, read as the reverse complement.
GGCGATGCGGCGAGGTCAGGGTCTTCAGCACATTGTCGCCGTCGATCCGGTCATGCAGCGGGGCCCAGACGAAATCGAATTCGGAAGGCGAGACGCGCGGGTCCTGCAGCACGGCGACGAAGGTGCGCCCCTGCGATTTGCGCCGGATCATGCGGGCATAGGGGATGGACTGCCGTCCGGAGGCGATGAGGAGGTCCGGCCAGGGCGGGGCGATGCCTTCACCTGCTGGCGCCGGGCCTGAGGGGCCGTGGGGCGCGATCCATTTCCAGGGCGCGGGCGGGCCAACACGCTTCAGCTCCGGTTCCAGCCCCAGCGCATGGGCGATCCCGATTCCCTGTACCTCGAACCCCGCCATGCCGTTGGTCAGCACCCAGCAGGTGAAGTCATGCGGGATATTCTTGCGGATTTGAGCCATTTTATGAGCGGCTTCAGTCATAATAATGCGCTGCAACGTAATTTTATTGCTGAAAACAGGCGTGAGAATCTGTATTTGTACCCGATCGCGAAAGGCGGGCCCCGTCGGGCCACCGGCAGTTGTTACGGTGCCGGGCCTCTCATGTCACGCCGGAATTCTACCCGGCGCAGCGCCCGGGAATTCCATGAAGCGGCAGAAGCTCGACGAAACAGACCTCAAGATCCTGACCGAGCTGCAGGCGGACGGGCGCATCACCAATGTGGAGCTGGCGCAACGCGTCGGCATCTCCGCGCCGCCCTGTCTGCGCCGCGTGCGCGCTTTGGAAGAGGCGGGGCTCATTCGCGGCTATCACGCCGATCTCGACGGCAAGGCGCTGGGCTTCGAGGTGACGGTCTTTGCCATGGTCGGGCTGCACAGCCAGGCCGAGGCCGACCTCAAATCCTTCGAGGAACTCGTTCGCTCTTGGCCGCTCGTGCGCGAGTGCCACATGCTGAACGGCGAGATCGACTTCATCCTGAAATGCGTGGCGCCGGATCTCTCCACCTTCCAGAGCTTCCTCACCGAGCACCTGACGCCCGCGCCCAATGTGGCAAGCGTGCGCACCTCGCTCACCATCCGCCAGTCGAAATACGAGCCGGGCGTGCCCGTGCCGGTGCTGATGGAAGAGGAATAGGGCGGCGTCTCACAGCGCGCCGTCATACCCCGCTTCAGGCGGGGCATCCACGCCTACATTTTAGCCAAAGACGCGACCAAAGACGTGGATGGCCCGGACAAGCCGGGCCATGACGCGATTTGGTGTGAAAAGTGTCCGGAGGACTGCGCTTACTTGTGTTCCTTGAATTCCACTTTCAGGATTTCATAGGACTTGCCGCCGCCGGGCGTGTTCACTTCCACGCTGTCGCCTTCGGTCTTGCCGATCAGCGCGCGGGCGATGGGGGAGGTGATGGACACCTTGCCCTTTTTCACATCCGCTTCGATCTCGCCGACGATCTGGTAATGGACTTCCTCGTCCGTATCCTCGTCGGCCAGCGTGACCGTCGCGCCGAATTTCACCGTGTCGCCCGACAGTTTGGAGACGTCGATCACATCGGCGCGCGAAATCTTGTCCTCAAGCTCCGCGACGCGGCTCTCGTTCAGGCCCTGCTGTTCTTTCGCCGCGTGATATTCGGCGTTTTCCGACAGGTCGCCATGGGCGCGCGCTTCCGAGATCGCCTTGATGATGCGGGGGCGCTCTACGGACTTCAGAAACTTGATCTCCTCTTCCAGGGCCCTGTAGCCCGCGGAAGTCATCGGAACCTTTTCCATCTCGACAGACGTTCTCTTTTGGTTACGCGAGGCGCCGGAGCCTGGATGGCTCGGTAAACGGCCTCAGCCATATAAAAAGCCCGCCGGGGCCCTTTAGGGGCCCGTTCCTGGCGGGATACGTTCGCCCATAGTGGTGGATTGAGGGGGTAAAGGTCAAATGCGATTTGCAGGGGGATCCGGACAGGTCCGGAATCCCCCGCAAATGGCCCCGGGGCGGGGCGCCTAGTTCTTTCCGGCGCCCCGGGCCTTGGCGTAGCTCTGCAGCGAGGCGACTTCGATCTGGCCTGTGCGGATCGCTTCGATGCCCAGCACGGCCGCGCGCGCGCCCGCGACGGTGGTGTAATAGGGCACCTTCATCATCAGCGCCGAGCGGCGCAGCGACATGGAATCCTGCAGCGCCTGCGCGCCTTCGGTCGTGTTGAAGACGAGCTGCACATCGCCGTTCTTGATGGCGTCCACGATATGCGGGCGGCCTTCCAGCACCTTGTTGATGGTTTCCACCTCAAGGCCCTGTTCCTTCAGGTAGCGCGCGGTGCCGCCGGTCGCCAGCAGCTTGAAGCCCATGTCGAGAAGCTTCTTGGCCGGGCCGACGATGCGGTCCTTGTCCACATCCTTCACCGATACGAAGACCGTGCCTTCGACCGGCACCTTGCTGCCGCCGCCGAGCTGGCTCTTGGCGAAGGCGACCGCGAAATCCTTGTCGAGGCCCATCACTTCGCCGGTCGAGCGCATTTCCGGGCCCAGCACCGTATCGACGCCGGGGAAGCGCGCGAAGGGGAAGACGGCTTCCTTCACCGCGACATGCTCGCGCTTCATCGGTTTCAGGTCGAAGGAGGAGAGCTTTTCGCCGGCCATCACGCGCGCGGCGATCTTGGCCACCGGCTCACCGATCACTTTCGCAACGAAGGGCACGGTGCGCGAGGCGCGCGGGTTCACTTCCAGCACATAGACGGTGCCATCCTGGATCGCATATTGCACGTTCATCAACCCGACCACGCCGAGGCCGAGCGCGAGTTCGCGCGTTTCGCGTTCGATCTCGCCGATCATCTCTTTCGAGAGCGAGTAGGGCGGGAGCGAGCAGGCGCTGTCGCCCGAATGCACGCCCGCTTCCTCGATATGCTCCATGATGCCGGAGATGAAGACGTCTTCGCCGTCGCAGATGGCATCGACATCCACTTCGATGGCGTCGCGCAGATAGCCGTCGATCAGCACCGGGCTCTTGCCCGACACGATCACCGCCTCGTTGATATAGCGGTCGAGATGGGCGGTATCGCGCACGATCTCCATACCGCGGCCGCCCAGCAC
>CAYSVF010000092.1:0-8245 GCA_964434415.1 uncultured Parvibaculum sp. | reverse complement strand
CGGCGGGCTCTGAATGTCCAAGAGGAAACGCGACAGGGCGTCTTCCAGAGAGCGATAGTCGGCGGTGGCGAAACTTGCCTTGTGGCGGAACAGGAGCGACTGGTCGTCCGTGCCCTCCTCGGCCAGCGCGAAGCGGGCATTGGTGCCGCCTATGTCTCCCAGAAGATAGCGCTTCATGCGGGCCGTTCCGCCTTGCGATGCATCGGCGCCTCGTGCTCCAGCGTGGCAAGGAAGCTATCGCGCCAATAAGCGACGTCGTCGCGCTTGAGACCGTCGAACAGGGCCTGGAACCTCTCCTGACGTTCTTCGAGGCTCATATAGCGTGCATTCTGAATAGCGTCGGCCACTTCCTTGATGTCGTAGGGGTTGACGGCAATCGCTTCCGGCATCTGATAGATGGCGCCTGCGAAACGCGACAGGATGAGAACGCCGGGGTCTTCCGGGTTCTGCGCGGCGATATATTCCTTGGCGACGAGATTCATGCCGTCGCGCAGCGGCGTGATCAGGCCGATCTTGCTGGCCCGGTAAAGGCCCGCCAGCGAGCGGCGCGCAAAGGCACGGTTGATGTAGCGCAGCGGCGTCCAGTCGAATTCGCCATACTGCCCGTTGATATGCCCGGAAAGCCCCTCCAGCTCCTGGCGCATCTCGCGATAGGCCTGCACGTCGCCGCGCGATGTGGGCGCGATCTGCAGATAGACAAGTTCTCCGCGGGCATCGGGATAATCGTCCAGCAGCCGCTCGAAGGCCTGGAACCTCTCGGGCAGGCCTTTCGTGTAGTCGAGGCGGTCCACGCCGATCATCTGCGCGCGGCCGCGCAGGCTTCGCACCGCCTTTTCATGCTGGCGGCGCGCATCCTCCGATTCAGCCGCCATCTTCGCAAACCCGTCCGTGTCGATTCCGATGGGAAAGGCGCGCGCAATGATGGTGCGGCCGAAACAGGTCACATGGTCGCCCTCGACATGACCGCCCGCCTCGCGCACCACGAAGTCGCAGAAGCGTTCCAGGTCGCGCGAGGTCTGGAAGCCCAGCACGTCATAGGCGAAGAGACCGCGAACCAGAGCGTCATGGTTCGGCAGCGTGGCGAGCACTTCGGGCGAAGGGAAGGGAATGTGCAGAAAAAAGCCGATGGCTTGCTCGGCGCCCATCTGGCGCAGCTCGTTGCCGAAGGCGAGGAAGTGATAGTCGTGCACCCAGATCGTGTCGTCTTCACGCAGCAAGGGAAACAGGCCGCTGGCGAATTTCGCGTTCACCCGTCGATAGCCTTCATAGTAGCGGCGATCGAAGGCGGTGAGATCTATCCGGTAATGGAAGAGCGGCCACAGACAGCGATTGGCAAAGCCGTTGTAATAATCGTCATATTCATCTTCGGTAAGGTCGGCGGTGGCGAGCTGCAAGGCCCCGGCCTGCTCGACCTTGACGCCGGCACTCTGATTGTTGGTGTCGCCGCTCCATCCATACCAGAGGCCGCCACGGGCACGCAGCGCGTCCACCAGCGCGACGGCGAGGCCGCCCGCCCGCGCCGCATCGCGCACCGGCCCGACGCGATTGGAGACGATGACAAGCCGGCTCATACCTCTTCCTCCCATTTCCGGCTCAGCCGCATCGCGGCGTTGATGATGCCGACGAGCGAATAGGTCTGTGGATAGTTGCCCCAGAGTTCGCCGGTTGCCGGATCGGTATCTTCCGACAGCAGACCCAGCGAATTGCGGCAGGACAAAATGCTTTCGAAAATTTCGCGGGCCTCCTCGGTCCGGCCCACACGGGCCAGCGCATCGATGTACCAGAAGGTGCAGATGTTGAAGGCGTTTTGCGGCATGCCGAAATCATCCGCGCTGGCATAGCGGAACATGTGATTACCGCGCCGGAGCGACTTCTCGACGGCTTCCAGCGTACCGACAAAGCGTTTGTCGTCGGGGCTGATGAAGTTTACCTCGGCCATCAGCAGAAGACCGGCATCGAGCGCCTCGCCCTCGAAGCTCTCCACGAAGGCACCTTTTTCCTCGCTCCATGCGCGGGTGCATATCGTCTGATGGATTTCATCGGCAAGACCGCGCCAATGGGCTTCCCGATCATCGAGCCCCATATGCCCGGCAATCCGCGCGAGCCGGTCGCAGGCCGCCCAGCACATCAGGCTCGACGAGGTATGGATGCGCGCCCGCGTGCGCAGCTCCCACATGCCCGCGTCGGGCACATTGTGCATCGCATAGGCCCGCTCGCCGACTTTCTCATAGGCCTCGAATTCCTCGAGGCTGCCCGGGCGCAGCAGGCGGTCGTCGAAAAAGCTCTGCGCCGCGGCCAGCACGACATTGCCGTAAACGTCGTGCTGGAGATGCTCATAGGCCTGGTTGCCACGGCGCACCGGCCCCATGCCGCGATAGCCGGGCAGCGTATCAACGATATGTTCGGTCAGATCGGTTTCGAGACCGATCCCGAAGACGGGCTGCAGATGACCGTCCTGCGCGCCGCCGACTACATTGCCGAGATAACGGAGATAGTTTTCCATGGTCTCGACTTCGGCAAGAGAGTTCAGCGCGCGAATGACGAAGAAGGCGTCGCGCAGCCAGCAGAACCGGTAATCCCAGTTGCGCCCGCTCTCCGCGGCTTCGGGAATGCTCGTCGTCATGGCCGCAACGATGGCGCCGGTTTCTTCATAACAGCAAAGCTTCAGCGTGATCGCGGCCCGGATGACGGCCTGCTGCCATTCCAGCGGCAAGGCCAGGCGGCGCACCCATTGTCGCCAGTAGAATTCCGTATCCTCTTCGAATTTTCGCGCGGTTTCCTCGATGCCATCGGAAAGCGTCTCATCCGGCCCGAGAATGAAACTTACCGGCGTCTTGAGCTGGAAGGAGGTTTCGTCCAGCACATAGGTAATCGGTGCATTGGTGGTGAGGCGCAGAACGAGACCGGAATGCATGAAGCGCGCATGGTTGGAGCCCCGCGTCACCGTCGGCGCGATCTTGCCGTAGTTGAAGCCGGGACGCAGCCGCACCTTGACGCGCGGCGTCCCGCTGACGGGCCGCACGCGGCGGACCAGCGACATGGGCTGGAACATGCGCCCGCGCGTGGCGAAACGCGGTGCGAAATCGGTAATCTCGATCGCATTGCCATGATCGTCGGAGATGGTGGTGACGAGTATCGCGGTGTTGGTGCGGTATTCCCTGGTAACGTTTTTCTGGCCGACGAGGGAGATTTCCCAAAATCCGCGGCCCCGCTCGCCGTCACCCTCCCGCTTGCCGTTCAGGAGGTCGTGAAAGACGGGATCGCCGTCGAAGCGGGGCAGACAGCACCAGACGATCCGGCCCTCCTCGTCGATCAATGCACCAAAGCTGCCATTTCCGATGACACCGAGATCGAGAGACGACAAGAGACCCTCCTGGAAACACGAATACTGAGTAATACCCTAGGGCGACAATACCGATGCTACATGCTTCAACCAGTTTATGAAGCCCTGGACATCATCCATCCTGTAGCGGGCGAGCGTATAGCCGTCGGCGATCTTGATCGATATACCGCCCAGCGCGTTGACGATACGGAATCCGTCCTCATCCGTGGTGTCGTCGCCCGCGAAAACGGGTATGCGGCCGACAAAGGGGGGCTCCTTCATCATGGCGTCTATGGCGTACCCCTTGTTCACACGCGCGGGCTTAGCCTCCAGCACCATTTTGCCCTTCAGCACATGGATGCCATCGAGGTCGGCTGTCGCCTCCTCCATCAGGCGCGCGCATTCGGCGGCCTTGTCGGGCGCCTGTCGGAAATGCAGAGCCAGCGCGCCCGGCTTTTCCTCCAGCAGGAGACGATTATCGGCGGCGACAAAGCCGGCCAGACGCGCCTTGAGGCGTGCAATGAGAAGCGCCTCGGCGGGCGGATGAATAGTGGCGCCGGGCCGCTCGCGCAGTTCCAGCCCGTGGACGCCGGCGGCGGGCAAGCGGACCCGCAGATGACGGTCGAGCTCCGCAAGCCTGCGGCCGGAGACGATGGCGAGCGCACCGTCCAGTTCGGAGAAGATCGTCTCAAGAAGCCCCGGCAAGGCGGGATCGATGCGCACGGCCTCGGGATGCGGCGCAAGCTCGGTCAGCGTCCCGTCGAAATCGAGGAAGAGCGCCCAGTTGTGGCGCGGTTCGGGCAGAGTGACTTCGCTCACTTGCGCCCCGTCCCGTCCGCCATATGGCCGCATACGGCTTCCGCCTCATCGCAATCCACATCCGATCCGCCGCCATCGGGAATGCAGATGCGGAACACCGTGCCCGACGCATCCGACTTCAAAAGATCGATATGCCCGCCATGCGCGCGCACCAGTTCATCGGCAATGGCAAGGCCCAGACCGCTGCCACCCGCCCGCGCACTGCCCGAAAAGGGTTCGAAGAGATGCGCTTTCGCTTTTTCCGGCAGGCCGGGTCCGTTATCGGACAGATAGATATGGACGTGATCTTCGCAACGCTGGGCGGTGAGGCGGATTTCGCCGCCGACGCGCCCGCGCTCGTCCAGCGCCTGCGTCGCATTGCGCACGAGGTTCAACAGCACACGGAAAAGCTGATCGGGGTCGGCATCGATCTCCAGATCGTCGGGGACATGATCGATCCAGCCGATACCGAGTTTTTCGGGGATCGCGGCCTCGGCAATTTCATTTGCAAAAGAGGCGAGACGGAAACATCGCCGCTGCGGCAGCTCCTCCTTGGCGCGGCCGAATTTGAGCGTATCGGTGCAGAGCTGGATCGCGCGGTCGATGGAAGAAAAGAGACGCGGCGCGAGTTTCTGCACCGTCGGATCGTCGACCGCGCCGAGGCGGTCGGAAATGAGCTGAACGCTTGCGAGAATATTGCGCAAATCGTGATTGATCTTGCTCACCGCGCCGCCCAGCGCGGCCAGCCGCGCCTTCTGGTTGAGGGTCGCGCGAATCTCCGACTGCATGGCGGCAAGTTCGCACTCGGCAACGCCGATTTCGTCCAGACGCCCGGACGGCAGGATGACACGGCGTGCATCCTCCGGGTTTTGACGAAACGAAACCATATGATGGGTGATCCGGCGCATGGGGCGAACCATTAGAACATGCAGCGCAAGATAGACAAGCCCGGCGGTGATGGCGGAAATCACAAGAGACAACCAGAAGATGTTCGCGCCGTAGTGAAGCATGGCGTTGCGCAGCGGCGTCTCGTCCAGAACGATTTCTATGGACTCGCCGGCCGAATGGTTGGGCTTGCTCATCACGCGAATGGTGCGCCCGTCCCTCGCCAGCAGCGTTTCAAAGGCATCCACCACCAGCGAATAGGGCGTTGCCTTTTGCAGGTCGTAATAGGTATCGACCTTGGGCGGCATGTTCTCGCTCAGCAAAAGCTTGCGCGTATCCGTCCGGTGCAGCACCACTAGAAATATCTGGGCATTGCGCAGAAGTTCCTCGCGCAGTTCCGGCGACACCATGTTATCGGGGGTCGCTTCCAGTGAAAGCGAGGCGATCTGCGCGGCGGCGGCGCGCTGGTCGAGCCATGTCTTGCGAAAATTGGCGATGGAAGGCACGAAGATCATCACTTCGGCCAGCATGACGAATAGCACCGTCATCACCAGAAGCCGGAAAGAGAGGCTGGCGCGAAGGGGACGCAGCACCGGCCCGGCGACATGGCGCAGGGCACCGGGCTTGCCGCCTCCGTCCTTTTCAGCCCCCGCCTTCATGCCGTCCCCTCGATCGTGATCCGCGTCCTGCCGCGCGCTCATCGTATACGCAAACGGCGCCCGGGCGGAATCAGCCGAACCAGGAAAGGAAGCGGACCAGCGCCTTTGTTCTGGGTCCGAACAAGGTGGAGGTGTAGTAGGAACCGGCCACGCGCTTGGTGATTTCCGAATAGGTCGGATAGGGCACCACATAGCCCGCCATCGCAGAGAGTTTCAGCCCCTGCTGCATAGCCATCACCCATGGCAGGATGAGTTCACCCGCGTGCGGGCCCACAATGGTCGCCCCGAGAACGCGGGCATGGCCGTCGATGACGATCTTGATCGCCCCCTCGGTCTGGCGGTCGGCCTGGGCACGGTCGTTCTCGGCGAGATGCCAACGAAGCGCACTGATCTTCGAATGGCGCTCGCGCGCCTCCGCCTCGGTCTCGCCGACATGGGCGAGTTCGGGATCGGTATAGGTGACATGGGGAATCGCGGAATGATCGACCCGGGCGGGCACACGAAAGAGCGCGTTCCGGATGACGAGCCCGGCGTGATAACCCGCCAAATGAGTGAATTGCGGTCCACCTGCCACGTCGCCGATGGCGAAAATCTTCTTGTTGGTGGTTCTCAGCCTGTCGTCGACGGCGACACCGCGCGGGGTGTAGTCCACACCCGCTTCCTCAAGGCCCATATCCTCCACATTCGGCGTGCGGCCGGTCGCAACCAATAGATGCGAGCCGGAGACGGTGGCCTCCTTGCCGTCGCAGGAATAGGTGACGGTGACCGCGCCTGCCTCGCCGGAGATGTTCGACACCCTGGCTTCTTCGACCAGCGTCACCCCCTCGCGGCGCAGATTGTCGGTGACGATCGCGGCAAGCTCCGGATCGTCGCGGCCCAGCACGCGCGCGCCTTCGATCACCGTCACCTCGGCGCCCAGCCTGCGATGCGCCTGCGCCATCTCCATGCCGATGGGGCCGCCGCCGATGACGATGAGATGTTTCGGGCATTCGGTCAGGTCGAAAATGGTTTCGTTGGTATAGGCAGGCGTGTCCGCCAGACCCGGAATGGGCGGCATGGCGGCGCGCGAGCCCGTGGCGATCACGAAACGCCGGGCCTGTATTTCCCTGTCCCCCGCCACGAGCAGCCGTTCGCCGATGAAACGGGCATGGTCCTGAATGACGGTAACGCCGAGCCCCTCGAAACGTGCGACGGAATCCATCGGTGCGATGGAAGCGATCACGCCGTGCACATGATCGTGGACGCGACCGAAATCGACGGTAGGCTGCGCTGCGGCAACGCCGAACGCCGTGCCCGAGCGCATCGCCTGGGCGTGACCGGCGGCGGCCAGTAGCGCCTTGGACGGCACGCAGCCCGTGTGAAGGCAGTCGCCGCCCATGGCGCCGTTCCTCACGCCTTTTTCCACCAGCACGGTGCGTGCGCCCATCTGGGCGGCACCGGCGGCGACGGAAAGCCCGGCGGAGCCTGCGCCAATGATGCAAATATCGGCTTTTATTCTTTCCATTCCGGTTCCTACTCCGAGACGCCGCGATTCCGCCAGCGGCGGAGAAGCGGCGGGATCAGCGCCACGACGCCCAGCGCGACGAAGGCGATGACGATTTCCCTGGTCAGCAAGGCCCCGGGATCGAGTTCGAAGCGGCATGCCGCCCCCGCCCCTTGGGTGGCGACGCATTGCCGATAGGCCTCCTGCTGGACCTCGATGATGGAATCGAGCCCCGCTCCCACCCAGGCAAAGGCGAAGGTGCCGGGGATTATGCCGAAAAAAGTGGCGATCACGTAAGTGCGCAGCGGAACCCCCAGGACGGCGGGCACCAGATTGACCACGGCAAAGGGAAAGGCGGGCACCAGCCGCAGGAAGAGCAGATAGGACATGGCATCTTCCTGAAAGCCCTTTCGGAGCTTCGCAAGCCATGGCCCCGCCCGGGCCGCGAGAGGCTCGCCCAGAGAGCTTCTGGCGATCAGATAGATGATGGTAGCCCCGATCGTCGCCCCCACGACGGTGGCAGTTCCGCCCGTGACGGGACCGAACAGAAAGCCGCCCGTAATGGTGAGGAGCGCGCCCGTGGGCAGCGACAGCGCCGTCACGACAATATAGATGGCCGTATAGACCACCACCGCCAGCAGAAAATTGTCGCGCACGAAGCCTGTCAGGGCGGCCCGGTTCTCCGCCACCCGCCGCAGCGAGAAATAATCGTCGAGGCCCGACCAGAAGGCGAACGCGACAAGCGCGGCCAGAATGACCAGCGGCAGAAGCCGCCGCCAGAACGCGCGGGCCTTTGCAGGCTCAGGCTTTGCCGGCTCTGAGGGGGCCGGATCGGCTGGAGATATCATGGACGTCTCGCTTCTGAAGGCCCCGGAACGGCATGTGAGGGCAGCACGGCACAAAAGAACATTTTAGGAACACGAGGGACCTGAACCGGTCCTCGCGCGTCCGCAGCCTGAAGGTAACGGGAAATGGCCGGTTGCGAAGACCTCTTCACCCGAATGTGAGAGGAGTTCATAGTGCTTGAACGCGGGCGGCAGACTGCTCCGGCGTTGACTTCCGCCCCCTCTTTCGCTTATACACCGCGCCAACCAGCCG
>CAYSVF010000091.1:0-8317 GCA_964434415.1 uncultured Parvibaculum sp. | reverse complement strand
GCGTATGGCTTTGCCGGTATCCGGTAAAAGCAGGGCCAGAAGCTCCTGCGCCTTTTCCTGATGGTCGCCCCTTGCCGATTCCACCAGCGTAATACCGCGCGCCAGCGCAGAGCGGTTGCCCGCCCTGATCGCCTCGGCGATCTCGCCCGGATCGGTACTGCGTCGGTTGAAAGGCTGCGCGTCGGCCTTCATGGCGCCGGAATCTGTCGTCATCCTCGTTGCATAACCGTGCCCCGCGCCGCCGTCCAGTCCCCGAAAGCCGCCGGAAACGGGGAAAATGGCGGCGTTCAGCGGCGGTTCAGCTTCATTTCGCCATTCTGGGAAGCTGAAATAGGATAATTGCCGGGCCTTCGGGCCGAAAAACACGAAAGGGCCGCAACGTCATGTGGCGAGTTTTGACCGGAAACAGCGTATCGGCGCTGGTGCTGACGGGGCTCCTTCTGGGAAGTGCCGGGCCTGCCCATGCCGAACCGGAAACGGCCGGAATGAAAATGGCTTCGGTCGAAACGACAACCACGCCCCTTTCGCGCCCGCAAGCCAAAGCGGACCACAAGAACGGACGGTCGCTACGGGCCGGATACACGGTCTATGTAGGCGGCTTCCTTGTCGCCAGGGGCACGCTCGATACCTGGATCGGGGGCGACAACTACAAGATGCGCGCGCAGCTCGGCGCGGCGGGCCTGCCGGCCGCCTTCTGGGACGGGCACTGGGACATCGGCGTGGAAGGCGCGGTCGAGGGCATGCAGGTAAAACCGCAGCGCTACGTCTTCGTCTCCAGCGAGAACAACGAGACCAAGACCCGCCTCATGTCCTGGGACAAATCCGGCATGCCGGAGACACGCAACGATCCCCCCGAGGGAAAGGCCTCCGTCCTGCCCGGCGAAACGCGCAATACGCGGGATCCGGTGAGCGCGCTTCTCGTGCCTGTCGCCGGAACCAAGAACCCCTGCGACCGCACGATCCGGATTTTCGACGGCAAGCGCCGCTATGACATCAAGCTGACCAAGGACCGCGAAACAAAAATCACGACCCGCGACCATGGCTATTCGGGTCACGCCATCGTCTGCAAGGCCGCCTTCACGCCCAAGACGGGCACGGAGCGAAAGAAGTTCACGCAAATGCTCCGCCGGGACCGGGCGACGGAAGTCTGGCTCGCCCCGCTCGAAAAGGGGCGGCTCTACATGCCGGTCAAGCTGAAGATGCGCACGCCCATCGGCGGCGCCGTGCTGGAACTGGTGAGCCTCGCCCCGCATGGCTGGGACAGCATGCCGCCCGTGCCGAAGAAGTTCAGCCAGGCTGACTGAAGGGCCTGGCGGCGGCAGATAATCCTGACAAAAAAGCCGGGGAATGTTCCCCGGCTTTCGCTTTTGTCGGATGAGATCAGGACGCTCAGGCCGCCTGTGCGCGTTTCTCGCGGACGATCGAAAGAACTTCCGCCGCGCATTCGGGAATATTCGTGCCCGGACCGAAAATGGCCGACGCCCCGGCGTTGCGCAGGAATTCGTAATCCTGCTGCGGAATGACGCCGCCGCAAATAATCACGATATCGTCCGCACCCTGCTCCTTCAGCGCCTTGGAAAGCGCCGGCACGAGCACCTTGTGGCCGGCGGCAAGGCTCGAAATGCCGATCACATGCACGTCGTTCTCGATCGCTTCGCGGGCGGCCTCTTCCGGCGTCTGAAAGAGCGGCCCCACATCGACGTCGAAACCAAGATCGGCAAAGGCTGTCGCGATCACCTTGGCGCCGCGGTCGTGACCGTCCTGCCCCATCTTCACCACCAGCATGCGGGGACGGCGGCCTTCAGTCTCTGCAAAGGCCTCGATATCCTTTTGAATATTCATGAAGCGATCATCTCCTTCATAGGCGGAACCATAGACGCCCGAGATGGATTTGATTTCCGCACGGTGACGACCGAACACGGCTTCCATCGCATCGGATATTTCGCCGACCGTGGCCCGGGCCCGCGCCGCCTCGATGGCGAGCTCGAGCAGATTACCGCCCGACTTCGCGCCCGCCGTCAGCGCCTCAAGCGCCGCGGTGCATTTCGCTTCGTCGCGTTCCTCACGCAGCTTCTTGAGCCGCGCCACCTGAGAATTCAGCACCTTGGTGTTGTCGATATCGAGAATGTCGATCGGATCCGGCTCGGCGGGGCGGTACTTGTTCACGCCGACGATCACTTCCTCGCCGCGGTCGATCCGGGCCTGACGGCGCGCGGCGGCCTCCTCGATCTTAAGCTTGGGCATGCCGCTTTCCACGGCCTTCGTCATGCCGCCCAGCTCTTCGACTTCCCCGATAAGCTTCCAGGCTTCCTCGGCCAGCGAATGGGTCAGCGTTTCGATGTAGTAGGAGCCGCCCAGCGGATCGATCACATTGGTGATACCGGTCTCGTGCTGGATGACGAGCTGCGTGTTGCGCGCGATACGCGCGGAGAAATCCGTCGGAAGCGCAATCGCTTCATCGAGCGCATTGGTATGCAGGCTCTGCGTACCGCCCAGAACGGCGGCCATCGCCTCGATCGTGGTGCGGATCACATTGTTGTAGGGATCCTGCTCGGTGAGCGACACGCCCGACGTCTGGCAATGCGTGCGCAGCATGGAGGATTTCGGATTCTGCGGCTTGAACTCCGACATCACCCGCGCCCAGAGGAGACGCGCGGCCCGCAGCTTCGCCACTTCCATGAAGAAATTCATGCCGATAGCGAAGAAGAAGGAAAGACGCGGCGCGAAATCATCGACGCCCAGCCCGGCGGAAAGCGCAGCGCGCACATATTCGCGGCCGTCGGCGATGGTGAAGGCCAGCTCCTGCACCTGCGTCGCACCGGCTTCCTGCATGTGATAGCCGGAAATCGAAATGGTGTTGAAACGCGGCATGTTCTTCGAGCAATAGCCGATAATGTCCGCGATGATCCGCATGGAAGGTTCCGGCGGATAGATATAGGTGTTGCGGACCATGAACTCTTTCAGAATGTCGTTCTGAATGGTGCCCGACAGCTTGTCCTGGGAAACGCCCTGCTCTTCCGCCGCGACGATGTAATTCGCCATGACCGGGATCACGGCACCGTTCATCGTCATCGACACCGACATCTCGTCGAGCGGAATACCGTCGAAGAGGATTTTCATGTCCTCCACGCTGTCGATCGCGACGCCCGCCTTGCCGACATCGCCCACCACACGCGGATGATCGCTGTCGTAACCGCGATGGGTCGCCAGATCGAAAGCGACCGACAAGCCCTTCTGACCGGCCGCCAGATTGCGGCGATAGAAGGCGTTGGACTCTTCGGCCGTGGAAAAGCCCGCATACTGACGGATGGTCCAGGGCCGGCCGGCATACATGGTCGCCTGCGGCCCGCGCGTGTAAGGCGCAAAGCCGGGCAGCGTATCGGCATCGAAGCCTTCCCCGGCGAGTTTCTCCAGATCCTCGGCCGTATAGAGCGCCTTGACGTCGATCCCTTCGGGCGTATGCCAGACGAGGCTGTCCGAGCCCGCCCCCTTGGTCTGCTTGGCAACCGCCTCTTCCCAGTCTTTCAACGTCTTTTTATCGGCCATGGTCACTGTCCCGTACGAACGCTGCCGCAGCCGCAAGAGCTGCAGGATTCATCCCAAAATTTGGCGCGGAGTATCGACAATCGGACCCAGCCGGTCAAACCGCGCCCATACTCCCTCCTCAAAAGCAACGCGCCGCAACGTCAGCCCACTGCCGCTTGAGGATATTTCTGAAAATATCGTCACCATATCACCCTTCGAAATCCGCGCCGCAGCCTGTATGGTCTCGCTCAAATTGGAAGGTGGGAGAAATCGGAATGCTTAACAGGGGCAATCGTCTGGCCTTGACCTTGATCGTGCTTGTGGCGGCGTCGCTGGGCGTAACGGCCTGCAGCGACTCCCCCGGCTCCATGCGCCGGACCAAGGACGGCAAACTCGTCCCCACACTTGCCGGCCAGGATCCGCTGGGCACGCTCTATGCCAGCTCGGTCCAGAAAGCCGAAAGAGGGGACTGCGGCCAAGACACCATGGATGTGCTGACCTGCTTTGCCTATCGCGGCCACGGCTATGAGGGCGCCCAGACCGCACTCGGCCAATGCCTGATCAAAAAGGGCGACAAGGCATCCGGCATCCAGTGGATCGAACGCGCGGCCAATGCTGGTTGGGCGGACGCGCAGAAGAACCTTGCCCTGCATTACGCAAGCGAGGGCGCAGATGCGCCTTCCGCCATGGTGAAAGGTGCATTTTGGTCCCGCCTCTACAGCCGCAACGCCGCGCTGCTCTCCCTCGGCGTCACGCCCGACCCGGACGTTGCCGAAAAATTCCGGGGAAAACTGACCGCTGAGCAGGCCCAAACCGTCCTCGACCGCCTCAATTCCTGGTATCCGGAATACTGGACGGCCACCAGCCTGCCGGATCAGAAAATCCGTACATCCTGTCAGGTCGAAAGCCGGCCCCGGGAACGCCCGGATCTGGACCAACTCAGGACGACACCCAACCCCTATTGACGCTGGAGCACACGGCTCCTGCCCGTTCAGGGAAACTTTACGTCTTGTTACTACCACTTAAGGGCTGGGCATTTGATCGGAGGGGCCCGTCCCGATGGTGGAAAAGGCGCAAGAAAGGCAGAAGGAAAACGCTTCAAAGCGTTTCCGAGCCATGCTGTCCGGCGCCAGGACCGAAAGTGCCAATATCGGCGACGTAGAAAAGAGTGCAATTCGGCGCGAGCAGATCGCGTCGATGGTCCACGGCTACCGCCACTTCCCCTTCCTGTTTCCTACCTTCAGCGCGGGGCTCATCCTCGCGCTGGAAAGCCGCTTCAGCTTCGACCTCCTCCTGATCTGGTGGCTGGGTGTCGCCGCAGCCTCGCTCGCCTATGCGGGACTGACGGACCACATGCTCAAGCGAGGTCTGTATTCCCGCGACTGGTCCGCGCCCATGCTGCTGTGTCTGCTGGCCACGGACGTTACCTGGCTTCCAGGCATCTATCTCTTCTGGATACCGGAAGCTCCGCTGCAATGCTTGACGCTCCTGGTCGCATTGCTGGTCGTAGTGACCCTGTCCGTCTTCACCGGCAACGCAACGCGCAAGACCCTGATCGGCGCCTCTGCGCCCGCCATGATAGCGGCCCTGATCGCCGCCGCCGCATCGGGAGAGCCGATCTTCATGATGGTGTCGTTCGGCTTTCTGCCCGCCTATGGCTTCCTCCTCCATATTGCCGACACCACCAGACGCGCCGATTTCGAAACGCTGTCGCTGCGCCTCAGCAATGCAAAACTGATCGAGGACCTGGCCGCCGCCCGCGACCGCTCCGAAGCCGCGCGGCGGAATGCCGAAACAGCCTTTCGACGCAGCCATCGCGACGAGGCGCAATTCAGGTCGCTGGTCGAGAAGGGCTTCGACGCCCTCGTCATCACCGACCGCGACGGCATCGTCAAATTCGCCTCGCAAGGCATCAGGGAACTTGGATACGTCCCCGAGGAAATGCAGGGACGGCACCTGAGAGACCAGGTGCCGGACGACCAGAAGCCGCAGGTAGACGAAGCGCTGCAATCGGCGGTGGCCGCAGACGCGCCCGCCGACCTCGCCGAACTCCCCTTGCGCGACCCGACCACCGGCAAAATTCGTTGGATCGAGGCCTCCGCCATCAATCTTCTCGACGACCCCGCGGTCAGCGGCATCCTCATCAATATCCGCGACATCTCTCACCGCAAGCGCACGGAGAACGAACTGCGCCACCAGTTCAACGTGTTGCAGAAACTGGCAACCGGCGCGTCGCTGGCGGAAATCATGATCCAGCTGGCGCTGGGCGCGGAGGAAACCACGCCCGACAGCCGGGCGGCGGTCTTCCTCGTCGACGGCCAGGGCGATTTGACCACATGCGCCGCGCCCAGCATGCCTGCAGACTTTGCCGATTCCATTGCGAATATCTGGCCGCATCTGAAGGCAGGGAGTTTCGGCACCGCCACCATGAAGGGCGAACAGATCGTGGTGACGGATCTTCAGTCGATCGAAAAGCACGGCAAGGAGGTCGCCGATTTCAGCATCGCCGCGGAGGTCCAGACAATCTGGTTCCAGCCGATCTTGATCGGAAAGGGGACTGTCGCCGGCGCCTTCGCCCTCTACTTCCGCGACAATCGCTGGCCCTCCGATGCGGATAACGATTTCCTGCGCGGTGCAACCAATATCGCCGGCATCACCATCGAGCGCCGCCGCGCCGAGCAGAACCTGCGGCGCGCCACCGAGGCCGCGGAGCTCGCCAATCGCGCGAAAACCAAATTCCTCGCCAATATGAGCCACGAACTGCGCACGCCGCTCAACGCCATTATCGGGTTCTCCGAAATCATGCGCGAAGAGATGTTCGGCCCCGTCGGGACCGACGTCTACAAGAACTACGCCGCGGATATCCATGACAGCGGGCGGCACCTGCTGAGTGTCATCGACGACATTCTCGACATCTCGAAAATCGAGGCCGGGCGTTACACGCTGGAAGAAAGCGAACTCGACCTGAACGAAGTCATCGCCTGGTCTATCGAACTGACGCGCCCGAAAGCGCAGGAAAAGCGGCTGAATATCTGTCGCGAAGCACCGCCCCATACGCCGCATTTCATGGGCGACCAGAGAGCGTTGCGGCAGATCCTGCTGAACCTCCTCTCGAATGCGATCAAGTTCACACCGGAGGACGGCGCTATTCATGTGGGGCTGGAAAAGAACCTCGAGGGCGGCCTTACCCTCTACGTTCGGGACAATGGCACCGGCATTCCGCCCGAAAACCTGAAGGAAGTCGTGGAGCCCTTCGCACAGGTCGGCGACACAACCTCGCGCGACCATGGCGGAACGGGCCTGGGCCTTTCCATCACCCGCTCGCTGGCGGAAATGCATGGCGGGTCGCTGACGCTGGAAAGCGAACTTGGCCGCGGCACAAGAATTGCCGTCAACCTGCCTGCCTCCCGTCTGATCCAGACGGATGAAACCCCGAGAACGGGAGCGGCCGCAAACGGCTGATACCGGTTGCAGCCGCCACCTGCTTTGCAGGAACCCTTATTCCGCAGCTTTTTTCTGCTTCTCGCTCGCGCCGATGAAACCGAAGAGGTGACCGCCCACCTTGCGGATCTGGATCTCCTCCGCGCCTTCCGTGATGCGATAGCGCCTGTGATGCCGGTAGATATGCTCGAACGGCTTGTGGCGCGAGTACCCCATGCCGCCATGCACCTGCATCGCGAGATCGGCCGCCTGGCAAACCAGACGGTTCGCCCGGTAGTTGCACATGGACACCTTGTCCGAAAGGTGGCGCGCCACTTCCTTCTTGGACATCTGATCCATCTGCCAGGCCGTCTTGTAGATCAGCGAGCGGATCATCTCTGCTTCCGTATGCGCTTCCACAAGCGGAAACTGAATGGCCTGGTTCGACGCCAGCGGCTTGCCGAAGGGCGCGCGCTGCTTGGCGTATTTCACACTCTCATTGATGCAGTACTGCGCCGCACCGACGCCCGACGCCGCCTGGCGAATACGGTTTTCATGCACGAAATGCTGGGCAAGCTCGAGCCCCCGGTCCGGATCGCCGAGGATCGCCGTTTCCGGCACCCACACATTGGTGAAGGAAACGCGCGGATGGTCGGTCGGCATGTTGAGGGTCCAATAGTACTCCTCGACTTTCACACCGGGCGTATCTGTCGGAACGATGAAACAGGCGATCCCGAGCGGATCGCCGTCATTGCCGCCGATCCGCGCGAACACGAAGTCATGCGTCGCGACATGCATGCCCGTGTTCCACATCTTCTCGCCATTGATGAGCCAGCCATCGACGCCGTCGCGCTTTTCCGGCTTCGCATGGGTGTCCATCCAGGTCGCATCCGAGCCGTGTTCGGGCTCGGTCAGGCCGAAAGCGACGCGGACCGACCCGTCCAGCGATCCCGGAATGAACGTCTTCTTCTGCTCATCCGTACCGAAATCGCGGAACATCAGCACCGTGGGAAAGTTCCCGACGATCGAACTTTCGTTCTGAAGATCGTTGTGCAGGCCGAGGCCTTTCGCCGCCAGATGCTCACGAATGACGGCCATTCCGAGATTGGTGCCGTCCTTGCCGCCATATTCCTTCGGCAACGCATAGCGAAGATGGCCCGCCTCATCGGCACATTTGCGCATCTTGCCCAGAAGTTCCTCCCATTCATGGCGGGGAAGCCCTTCATTGTCCCAGTCGGTACGGGCATGCTCGCGGCGGTGATCGAAGAAGCGGATATTGTCGTCCTGCTCCTCCAGCGGCTTGATTTCCTTCTCGATGAAGGCGTCGAGCTCGGCCAGATAGTCCGTCAGCTCTTTCGGCAAGGTGAAGTCC
>CAYSVF010000090.1:4759-8342 GCA_964434415.1 uncultured Parvibaculum sp. | reverse complement strand
GACCCGTCCATCCGCGATACGATCGCCAGGAGTTTTGCCGAAGCGGTAACGCGTCCTTGCGGCTTTTACGGGCGCTACGAGAACGTGAACACCGCCGGACGGCACAGCTCGATCCAGAGCCTCTATCTGCCGCTGAAACCCCTGCCGGACGGAACGCCGAAGGTCATCGGCATGCACGTGCCCGGCGAGATGATCGACTACACGACCCCGCCGAAAAGCGCGGCCATTGCCACCGCCATCACGGAATTCACCTGGATCGATCTCGGCTTCGGCGCCCCCTACTAGGTTATCCGCGTGTGCCGGGATAGCGCAGGCGCCCCATCAGCCCGACGGGATCGGGCAGCTTTTCCGCAAATCCGCGAAGGCCGGCCTTGGCCTTCTCGATCCGCATCACATCCTCGATGCGGAGGTCGAGAAACGCCCATGTGCTGGAGAAATCTTCCGTTTCATCGCCCAGCCAATGCAGCGTCACCGCCGAATAGACGGCGGCCAGAATAGCTCGCTTGGTATAGAAATTGAAATCGGCGGAGGTGTCGCCAACCGCCCGCCAGATGGCATCGACCGTCCGGTAGAGCGAGCGCGGCCCCAGTGCACCGGCCACGGGCAGCGCGGCATAGCTCACGGCGCGGCGCAGCGCCTCGCGATGCTCCGCATCGGCCTCGATCCGGCTGCGCACCGCGAGCGTTACCTTTTCGCGGATCTTCATGTTGTCGAGACCGCGGCCGGCCAGCGTCTCCGCCATGCGGCGGTCGCCATCGGCCAGGAAATAGTCGATGAGATCGTTCACGCCGCCGGGAAAGGCAACGCGCATCGCCTCATGACCGATCCCCGCCTCCTGCGCCGCATGGCGCATCGCGGCGGGCGTCCATCCATCGAACGCCACATGCGGCAGGGCCGCTTTCAATATGGCGGCGCGGTTCTTGTCCTTCGACGTCATCTTTTCAGGCATCCCGTTCGTCCGGCTCCCGCTCTTGCGCCAGGTCCAGCCAGTGCTTCGCCTCGCTCTCGAAAATCAGCTTCGACAGATCGTCCATCCGCTGAGGATAGAGAATACCGTCCAGATGGTCGCATTCGTGCTGCACGACACGGGCATGGAACCCCCGTGCCTCGCGCTCGATGGTCTCGCCCCTGGGCGTCACCCCGCGATAGGCGATATGGGTGGACCGCGGCACCAGCCCGCGAAGACCGGGGACCGAAAGGCATCCCTCCCAGCCTTCTTCGGTGCCCGGGCTCATGATTTCGATTTCCGGGTTCACCAGCACGGTGAGCGGCGCGGTATGGTCGAACCGCTCTTCTTCATCCACGGCTTCCGGCGCGCGCTCCGGCGGCGCCTGAAAGACGACGATCCGCCAGGGCTCATGTACCTGCGGTGCGGCGAGACCGGCGCCGTTGGCGTCGATCATGGTCTCGATCATGTCGCGCACCAGCGCCCGCACCTCCTCGGAGGTCGGATCGGGAACCTTTTCGGCCTTCCGGGCGAGCACCGGATGGCCCATGCGGGCGATCTTGCGAATGGCCATGCCGCGAATATGTAAGCTGCGCCCCCTTCCGGCAAGTCGGGCATTTCTCCGCTTTTCGTCGATGCTTTTGAGGGCCGGTGTGGACAAACCCCGATTCTTTTGATACTTAAGCCCCCTGTCGCGGGCCCTGAAAACGGGTCCGCGACTAACTTATTGAACCATAAGCAGGATTTTCTCGTGCAGGTACTCGTCCGCGACAACAATGTCGATCAGGCCATGAAGGCCCTGAAGAAGAAGCTTCAGCGCGAGGGTGTTTTCCGCGAAATGAAGCTGCGGAACTTCTACGAGAAGCCCTCCGAGAAGCGCGCTCGCGAAAAGGCGGAAGCCATTCGCCGCGCCCGCAAGCTCGCGCGCAAGCGCGCCCAGCGTGAAGCCGGCATCGGCCGCAAGTAAGACATTCGATCCGTCAGGATCAAGCGAAAACGCCCCCGGATTTCCGGGGGCGTTTTTGTTTTATCCGTTGCCCATCACGCGCTTCAGATAGCAATGAAAATGCCAGAGGCCCCGCTCCAGATGGCTGAGCGGGCCAGCCGTCGCCGCCGGGCTTGAAAGCCCCGCCTGCACCCCGTCGCAAACGGCGATGTCCTCGATATGGATATGGCGCAGCACCTCCGCGGTGCCCGCGACAAGCTCGGCATCGGAGGCTTCCGGCGCCTTCATCAGAATATTGATCGTGAGGTCGAAACTGGCCTCATCGCGGATATCGAGCCGATACCAGACGGCAGACGTCGTTTCGCCGCGCAGCACGACCAGCAGGAAGGCGGGAAAGCCGACATAGACCGAGAACGGGTCCGCGCCCCCGACCGGCGGATTTTCCAGCGCCGTGAAATTCGCGCCTTCCGGCAGTTCCGGCACATAGGTGCCGAACGCGGGATTGCTCTGCTGCAGGCTTTCCGCATGCGGGCCGATATGGTGGTAGGACTCGATGAAGTTCTCCACCAGTACTTTCCAGTTCCAGGGCGATGGAAAGGTCAGGGAGCTGACGATGCGCATATCGCCAAGCCCGTCCTCCGCGACCAGCGGCGTGAGCCCTTCCAGAGCGACGGCAAGCGGCGCGGCCTCCATATCGAGATTGACGAAAACGAAGCCCTCCCAGACATCGACCGGAAAAGACGGCAGGCCGCATTTGCCTTGATCGAACGTCTCCGACTGCTCCATGGCGGGGGCAGAAAGAAGCCGCCCGTCCAGCCCGTAGCGCCACAAATGATAGGGACAGGTGAACGCCTTTGCATTGCCCTCGCCATCTGCGACCGGCATGGAGCGGTGACGGCAGACGCGCGACAGCGCATGGAGAGCGCCCTCCTCATCGCGCGACAGGATGAGCGGCACGCCCGCCAGATCGAGCGTCAGGAAATCGCCCGCTTCGGCGAGTTGCTCGACCCTCGCCACCGGCATCCACTGGCGCCGGAAGATCCGGTCCGTTTCCGCGTCAAAGACCGCCTTGTCCCGAAAAGCGGCAGGCGGCAGCGACATCGCCGTTTCCATCCTGTCCGACACGCCCGCATAGACATTCGTTCCCGACATCACGCCAATCCCTCAAAATAAGTCATATGACCTAAATTAAGTCAATCGACCTAATTGTCAATGCAGGCTATGCTGGCGCCATGACCGACCCAGCCACTCCCGCCCCCCTGCCCGCCCGGAATCGCGGCCGCGAGCGCATGGAAAGCGTGCTGCACGAGGCGGAGCGGATGATGATCGAGGAGGGCTATTCCGGCCTGACCATGCGCAGGCTGGCCGAGCGCTGCGGCATCGCGCTCGGCAATCTCCAGTACTATTTCCCGTCGAAATCGGCGCTGGTGGCGGCACTGGCGGACCATATCTGCGCCCGCCACCGCCCGGCGAGCGAGACATGGCCGGCACAAAACGCAGACCCCGAAGAGGCTTTCGAGGCCCTTATCCGCTATGTGCTGGACGACATCCGGAAGCCCGAAGGATCCATTCTCTATTGGGAGTTCTGGGCGCTGGCCGCGCATGACGACCATGCAAAAGCGGCCATGGCCGAACTCTACCGAACCGAACTCGACCTGCTCTCGGACGCCGTCGCCCGGCTGGCCCCGGCC
>CAYSVF010000090.1:0-4749 GCA_964434415.1 uncultured Parvibaculum sp. | reverse complement strand
ATGGAAGAAATCGTCGCCGCCGCGCTGGCGGTCGCAACGCGGCCTGCGTAAAAGCCACGCCGGTTGCAAAATAGACGCCGCTTTTAGGTTTGCCTCCCGCCTTTTCACGTCCCAGAGTTCTTCCGGAAATAGCCGGGAGGAGGCTATGAGCGATACAGCACCCGACATGGTCCTGGCCGCGCGTCTGAAGGATCTCGCCGGGGCGGGACGAAAAATCGTCAGGCTTGAAGGCCGCCAGATCGTACTCTTCCTGTCGGGCGACCGGATCTTCGCCTGCAATAATCGCTGCCCGCATGAAGGCTATCCGCTGTCGGAAGGCAGCCTGTCGGAAACCTCTTCCGGCTGCACGCTCACCTGCAACTGGCACAACTGGAAATTCGACCTCGCCTCGGGCAGGACGCTGCTTGGCGGTGACGATCTTCGCGTCTATCCCACAGAACTACGCGGTGAGGAAATCTGGATCGACATCTCGGACCCACCTGCCGAGCATGGCAGGGCGCAGGCCCTGCATCGTCTCATGGAGGCATCGCATCGCTTCGAGTACGACCGCATGGCGCGCGAGCTGGCCCGCTTCATCAGGCTGGGCGGCGATCCGCTGGACGCCATCCGCCACGCCCTGGAAGTAGCGTCCCCACGTTTTGAATTCGGCATGACACATGCCCATCCCGCCGCGGCGGAATGGCTCCGGCTGCGCGAAACGCACCCCGTTTCAACAAGCGGGGAAACCGAGCTATTCGTACCGTTGCTCGAAATCCTTGCTCATCTGAGTTGGGACACGCTGCGGGAGAACGAATTCCCCTACCCCGAAGGCACCGCCTCCTTCGATGCCGACCGGCTTGCCGCCGCCATAGAGGAAGAGGACGAGGAAAGAGCGATCAGCCTTGTCCGCACGGCGTTGAAGACAGGAGCGGACTTCAAGACCCTCCGACCCGCCCTCGCCCGCGCGGCCCTCGCCCACTATGCCGATTTCGGCCATTCGGCAATCTATGTGCAAAAAGCGGGAACGCTAATCGACCGCCTCGGCGAAAACGCCGCGCCCACCATCCTCTTTCCGCTCATTCGCTCTCTGGTTCTGGCGACGCGGGAAGACCTGATCCCCGAGTTCCGCTTCTATGGCGAGGCCCTCACACGCTGGGACGAAAAAGGCGAGGAATGCCCGTCACCGGAAGACCTGCGCTCGGCCTCCATCCGGCACGCACTCGACATGACCGTCAAGGCATCCGCGCTGCCGCCACAGCGTCTTCACGCAATCCTGCTGGAAGCCGCCATGTGGCAGTTCCTGCATTTCGACGCAAGCCGGCAGGAGCAGACCAGGAATGCGGTGTCGGACAATGTAGGCTGGCTGGACTTTACCCATATGCTCACCTTCGCTCATGCGGTACGCGAGCTATGCGGCGCCCAGCCCGATCTATGGCCGCAAGGCTTGCTACAAATAGCCTGCTTCATCGGCAGGAACGCCGCTTATACCGATGGCGCGCAAGGCGTTTCAGGCTGGAGCGTTGAAGACCCGGCAGCATTCTTCGAGAGCGAATTGATTGGCATGCTGGATCACGGTCGGACAGAGCCGATCGTCTCGGCGCATTTGTTGAAGACGCTCATGGCCGCACGCGACGAATGGCTTGAAGACCCGGACGGCGCTCATGTACCGCTTATGCTGGCGGCCGTGAACCGCTTCCTGCATGCGCCGTTGAAGCGCCGCCATGCGCTGCGTTCCGCCCATCAGGCGCTCGATTTCGTCGCCGACGAGTAGAACCTCTAAAGCAGCTTCCGCATCACGCGCTCACGAGCCTCAGAACCTTTCTTCCCCATATTCCCGCACGGGATCGGGGAAATCGCGATAGAGGGCGAAGCTGACATTCTCGACCAGCGAGTTCAGCCCGTAATGCTCGCCCTCCACCGGCTCGGCGCGGCTTGCCACCCAGTTGAAGGCGGTATCGAGCTGGGTCAGGTCCTGCACCTCGATCATGATGTGGAACTCGCCGAGATGCGCGGGCGCGAGGCCGAGCTTCTTGCGCGTCAGACGCCAGCCCGCGATCACGCCTTCGCGCTCCAGAAGCTCCATATAGCTCGAAAAAGCGTCGACGAATTCATGGTCACGGACGTCGGGCTTCAGCCCGCACCAGATGTGATAGATGTCCATGCGCTCTCTCCTTCAGAGGACGTCATTTCCGGCCGAGCGTCCTTGCGCCGAACACCGACAAGACGACCAGCACCAGCTCCACCGTGACAGGCTGGGCGATTCCCTCCGGCGCACCGTCGACGACAATGCCGAGGAAGCGCCCGGCAACTGCGAGGCCGTAGAGACACGCCACACCCCACATCCAGCTTGCCCGGCCGGCAAAGAGCGCCAGCGCACTTGCGATAGCGCTTGCAAGGAAGAAAGCGCCGAGATCCGCCCGGAGCGCATTGAGCCCCAGCGGCGTCAAGGCGCCGAGCCCCAGCGTCGCGCCGAGCTGAACGGGCGAGGCAAGCGCCATCAGCCCCATGGCCAGCGAAAAGAGCCCCACCAGCGCCACGGCGATTCGCGCGATCCAGACCATATTTCATTCCCCCCTTGAGATTGGATAACCGCATAGAAAACGGGCGGTGCTCATGTGAACACCGCCCGCTTCGTTCGTCCAGTACTCCGTCAGGCGACGGATCAGTCGAGCTGCTTGATGATGCCTTCGACCATCTTCTTCGCATCGCCGAACAGCATCATCGTGTTGTCGCGGAAGAAGAGTTCGTTTTCGACGCCCGCATAGCCCGAGCCCATGCCGCGCTTGACGAAGAGCACCGTGCCCGCCTTTTCGACGTCGAGAACCGGCATGCCGTAGATCGGGCTCTGCGGATCGGACTTCGCCGAGGGGTTGGTCACGTCGTTCGCGCCGATGACGAAGGCGACATCGGTCTGACCGAACTGGCTGTTGATGTCTTCCAGCTCGAAGACTTCGTCGTAAGGCACATTGGCTTCGGCCAGCAGCACATTCATGTGGCCGGGCATACGGCCCGCCACCGGGTGAATGGCGTAGGAAACCTTCACGCCTTCAGCCTTCAGCAGGTCGCACATTTCACGCAGCACATGCTGCGCCTGCGCCACAGCCATGCCGTAACCCGGCACGATGATGACGGAACTGGCGTTCTTCATGATGAAGGCCGCATCGTCCGCCGAGCCCTGCTTCACGGGCCGCGTTTCCGCCTGCCCTGCGCCGGCCGCCGCGCCTGCGTCCGCACCGAAGCCGCCCAGGATCACGCTGATGAAGGAGCGGTTCATGCCCTTGCACATGATGTAGGACAGGATCGCACCCGAAGAGCCCACCAGCGCGCCCGTGATGATGAGCGCGAGATTGCCAAGCGTGAAGCCGATACCGGCTGCCGCCCAACCCGAATAGGAGTTGAGCATGGACACCACCACCGGCATGTCCGCGCCGCCGATCGGGATGATCAGCAGGAAACCGATCAGGAAGGCCGCCAGCGTGATGAAGAGGAAAAGCTCGACCGTCTGGTTGGCCGGATCGAGCACGATCCAGATCACGCCCGCGACGATGGCCGCCGCGATCACGATATTGATGAGGTGACGCGCGGGCAGCATGATCGGCGCGCCCGACATATTGCCGTTGAGCTTGGCAAAGGCGATGAGCGAGCCGGAGAAGGTGATCGCACCGATGGCCGCGCCGATCGACATTTCGATCAGGTTGGAGGCGTGGATCGCCCCCAGCGTGCCGATGCCATAGGCTTCGGGCGCAAGGAAGGCCGACCAGGCGATGAACACTGCCGCGAGACCGACCAGCGAATGGAACGCCGCCACGAGCTGCGGCATCGCCGTCATGGCGATCCGCCGCGCAATGATGGCGCCGATACCGCCACCGATGGCCAGACCGACGACGATCAGCGTCCAGGTGAGCGTGTTCTGCGCCTGAAGCAGGAACAGCGTGGTGCCGATGGCGATCGCCATGCCCACCATGCCGTAAATGTTGCCCTGCCGGGACGTTTCCGGCGAGGAGAGCCCGCGCAGCGCGAGGATGAAGAGCACGCCCGATGCGAGATAGAGCAGTGCCGCGAGATTGGCTGACATGTCTTTGGGCCCCTCTTACCGCTGTTTCTTTTTGTACATGGCGAGCATCCGCGCGGTGACGAGGAAGCCACCGAAGATGTTTACCGCGGCAAGGATGACGGCAATGAAGCCGAAGCCCTTGGAGACGAGACCGGAATCGCCGGCCTGCGTCGCATCGAGACCGACGGCGATCAACGCACCGACGATCACCACCGAAGAGACGGCATTGGTCACGGACATGAGCGGCGTATGCAATGCCGGGGTCACGCTCCAGACCACGTAATAACCGACGAAAATCGCGAGCACGAAGATCGCCAGACGGAAAACAAAAGGATCGATAACGGCCGCTTCCATCAGTTGCCTCCTTCGGTGAATGAGGGATGGATCACTCGGCCCTCGCGCGTCAGCGCCGTGCCGGTGACGGTCTCATCCTCCCAGTCGATGGTGAGCTGGCCGCTCTCCTTGTCGAGATGGGGGGTGATGAAGTTGAAAAGGTTCTTGGCATAAAGCGCCGACGCATCCGTCGAGAGCTGACCGGCAAGGTTCAGCTCGCCGATGATGGTCACGCCATGCTTCTCGACGATCTGACCGGCTTCGGTCAGTTCGCAGTTGCCGCCGCGTTCGGCGGCGAGATCGACGATGATGGAACCGGGCTTCATCGTCTTCACCATCTCTTCGGTGAGAAGACGCGGCGCCGGACGGCCCGGAATAAGCGC
>CAYSVF010000089.1:0-8342 GCA_964434415.1 uncultured Parvibaculum sp. | reverse complement strand
GTGCTCGACCGCACCGGTCTCCTTGTTGCGGGACGCGGTCTTGATCGCGTTGCCGGTACCGGCGCAGTTCACCAGGATACGCTCCTGGCCGATCGCGTCGCGGGCCTTGGCGAAACCGGCATCGACACTCTCTTCGTCGGTCACGTTCACCTTGCAGAACACACCGCCGATATCCTTGGCGACCGCTTCGCCCTTGTCTTCCTGGAGGTCGAACAGCGCGCATTTCACGCCCTGCGCAGCCAGCGCACGGGCCGTCGCTTCGCCGAGGCCGGACGCACCGCCCGTGATCACGGCGGAAATATTGGAGTCGAGTTTCATTAGGCTCTCCCTGTTTTTCCCCCTACGGGAAATGGATCGGAGCTTCGATGCCGCCGGTAATTCGGCGCATCCGCCCCGCTTTGTATGTCCCGTGCCGGTCCCTCAAGGGGACCCCGGCACCGGCGCTCGGATTAGGGATTTAGCAAATTCCAGCACCTTTACGCGAGCGTTAAATGCCCGGAAATGCTGGGAAACCGCGCAAAATGAGATCGGCGTCACGATTGACGCAGGGGCGCCTTGCGCTTGCAACGCCCCCTTTCCGCCCCCATTTTTCTACGGCGTGCACGAAATGGCATAAGCAGGAAAGGCGACGAGAGCGACATGGCCCCTTCGCAAGGCTCACATTCCGGCCCGGACGGCGTAGAGCGCGAGCTGGAAAGCCCCCGGCTCATGCTGCCCGCCGTGATGCACCGCAATGAGCAAAAGGTCCGCAAGGGCTTCTGGAAGAAGCTCCTGAAAGTGGCCGGCCGTATCCCCTTCTCGGAGGAAGCGGGCGCGGCCTATTACTGCGTGCGTGACCCTGCAACGCCGGTGCGGGTGAAGGCGATCCTGCTGGCAGCACTCGCCTATTTCGTGACGCCCGCCGATCTCATTCCCGATGTCGTGGCAGGTTTCGGCTTCACCGACGATGCCACCGTGCTGATGGCGGCGATGGGGCTCGTATCGAGCCACATCAAACCGACCCATCGCAAACACGCGCGGGAAGCCTTGCACATGCCACCCCGCGAGGACCTTGAGGAAGAGGACTGATCCTTACCCTGCGAAGACGCCGCCCGACCGCTTGTAGCCGATGGCTTCATAGGCGGCATCGACAAGCGCCTGACCGCGATCGTTGAGCAGGATTCCGAAGCCCATCCGGTTCATGTTGTAGCCGAAGCTCATCCGCGCGCGCGGATCGGCAAATCCGATGGAGCCGCCCATGCCGACATGGCCGAAGGCATCTTCCGACAGCACGCAGCTGGAATTGATCGCATTCGGCACCGCCGAATTGTCCATCGACTTCATGAAGCCCAACGCAAAACGCGACGGGATGAGCAGCGTCGCATCCTCATGCGTCGCCATGGCAACGCGCCCCATGCGATTGAGCGTATCGGCCGAGACGAGCTTGCCGCCGCCATTCGCCAGCGGCTGATACATGCCCGCAAGACCGCGGCCATTGGTGATGCCGTTGGCCGAGCCTACTTCCGCGGCGTGACACTCGCGCGAATTGAAATTCGCCCCGCCATTATTGAGCAGGAAGAGATGCGAGGCCGATTGCGGGTCGTTCATCACCGCCTGCGTGAAGCGCGAGGTCGCCGCATCGGCGGGAATTTCCGCATCGATCATCGCCGCGACGCAGGGTTCCTTGTCTTCCGGCAGGCCGATCCAGAAGTCGAGACCGAGCGGCCCGGCGATTTCGTCGCGGAAGAACGCACCCAGCGACGTGCCGGACGCGCGCCGCACCATCTCGCCGACCGTCCAGGCGAAAGTAACGCCGTGATAGCCATTGCGCGTACCCGGCGCCCAGAAGGGCGTTTCGCCGGCAACGAGATCACACATATAGTCATGGTCCCAATAGCCGCCCGGCTTCACCTTCTCGCGCACATGCGGCACGCCGGCGGAATGGTCGAGCATCATGGAGACGAGCGTCTCCTCCTTGCCGTTCGCGCCATATTCAGGCCAGTAGTCGGTGACCTTGGCGTCGAGATCGAGCTTGCCGCGATCGGCCAGCATATGGGCCGCGAGCGCCGTCGCGCCCTTGGTGCAGGAAAAGACGATGGAGACCGTGTCCTTCTCCCACGCATCGCCGTCGCGAGCTTTCTTTCCGCCCCACAGATCGACCACCGTCTTACCTTCGAGGGTGATGCAGACATTGCCGCCCACCTCGTCGCGCTTTTCGAAATTCTCGACAAAGGCCTCCGCGACGCCCTTGAACTTCGGATCGCAAATGCCTTCCACCTTGCCGGCGCTGGTCTCGCGCGAAAAATTCCCGGTCATGTCCTGAAACATCCTTCCCTGTTTTCAATTCGTATCGGGATTATTGAGCCGCTTCCCCGTTTTCCGTCGAAGCGGGCATCCCTTGTTCTGCATTTTCATTCGCGGTGGCATCCGCCGGCAGCGTGTTATCGTTCGCCGCGTCGGCACTCCCCGCCCCGTCATTCGCCTCGCCATCCTCAACCGGGGCGTTCCTCCGGTTCTGCGGCTCGATCCTCGCGGCAGCAAGTGCCGGTTTGATATGGCGCGACAGCACCTGATAGCCGGCGCCCGATAGCGTCAGCCCGTCCCAGCGGAAATAATCGACATTCACCTTGCCGTTCGGCAGCAGAAGGTCCTTCGTCACATCGATGAAATGAACGCTCGGATCGCTTTCGGTATATTTCTCGACAAGTTCGTTCGCGCGCGCCATGCCGTACCAGCGCGAGGTGCGCATGGGCTGCGGCGGAATGGAAACGAAGAAGACCGGCGCTCCGACCCCGTCCTTGCGCAGCGTCTGCAACAGCTCCACGAAATCCTTCAGCACGTCTTCCGGACGCCGGCCATGCACATCGGCCAGATCGTCCGCGCCGACGATGATGACGACGGCGGCCGGTTTGTAAGGCGCGGCGATGCGCGATGCGTAATGGGTGATATGCGCAACCTGCGCACCGCCGAAACCGCGATTGATGGTGATATAGGGCGCCATGTCGCGCTCGAGCGTCGACCAGCGGCGAAGACTGCGCCCGCCGAGAAAGAGAACGGCGTCCTGCGGCGGCGGATTGGATACGTCACGCCGCTCGAAAGCGGCGATCTCGGTTTCCCAATAGGTCGCATCGCCCGAGGCGAGCAACACATGGATAAGAAAACCGAAAAGGGCGAGAAGCAGGAGAAGAAAGCCTCCGCCGAGAATGACGATCAGGCGATTCATGGAACGCTATTCTCCCCCGGCCCAAAACGGGCGGGGCGCGTTACCGCCCCGCCTCGGCTTCGAATGCGCGCCGTCAGCGCGACGGCACCAGCACAATCTTGCCCTTCACCTTGCGGGCAGCCATGTCGTTCAGCGCGTCTGCCACTTCCTCGAACTTGTAGGTCTTCGAGACATGGGGACGCAGCTTGCCCGCCTTGAACCAGTCCATCAGCTCCTGAAGATTCTTCTGGTTGCCTTCCGGATTGCGCCCCGTAAAGGCACCCCAGAAAACGCCGACGATCTGGCAGCCCTTGAGGAGCGCCAGGTTGAGCGGGATCTTCGGGATCGGGCCGGACGCGAAACCGACCACCAGGAAACGGCCTTCCCAGTTGGTGGCCCGCAGCGCGGCTTCCGAATAATCACCACCGACCGGGTCGTAAACGACGTCGGCGCCCTGCCCGCCCGTCAGTTCCTTGATCTGTTCGGAAAGCTTTTTCTGCGCGTCCTTGTCGAGCGGCCCCGAAGGATAGAGCAGCGTCTCGTCGGCGCCATGCTCCTTGCAGACGGCGAGCTTGTCTTCCGACGAAGCCGCCGCGATCACTTTCGCGCCCATCGCCTTGCCGAGTTCGACGGCGGCAAGACCGACGCCGCCCGCCGCGCCCAGCACGAGAAGCGTCTCGCCCGGCTGGATATGGGCCCGGTCCTTCAGCGCATGATGCGAGGTGCCATAGGTCATCAGGAAGGCGGACGCCGTGGTGTAGTCCATCTCGTCGGGGATGGGCGTCACGCGGCCTTCGTCGATGGCGATTTCCTCGGCGAAACCGCCCCAGCCGCAAGAGCCGATCACGCGGTCGCCGACCTTCACCCGGGTCACGCCCTCGCCGACCTTGATGACCTTGCCTGCCACTTCGCCGCCCGGCGAAAAGGGCAGCGGCGGCTTGAACTGGTACTTGTTTTCGATGATGAGCACGTCGGGGAAATTTACCGCTGCGGCATGCACTTCGAGCACCACCTGTCCCTTACCGGGTTCCGGGCTCGGCACATCCTCGATAACGAGCGTCTCCGGCGGTCCGTATTCCTTGCACAAAACGGCTTTCATGAGCGTCCCCTTAGAACTTGTAATTGAATCTGTCTCTTCTGGACTGGATTGGATCGGTTGCGATGGCCCTGTTTATCACAAGCCCCCCGAAAGCCGCCAGAACACAGGAAGGAGAACACAGGCAAGGTGAACGCCGAACGAGAACATGCGACGCGAGCGCCCCACTACCGGATCGCCTTCCAAATTTTGCCGGATTTGCTCCCTAGGCTTTCAATTATCGTACGGGGGCGATTCTCTGAGGGTGATTCTCTGGAAATCTGTCCCCCGCCCCGTTATGGTCGAACGCCGCCCGACGGTCGGACGAATCTGAGTGGAACATGATGCCAAAAGCGATGCGTTTCCCCGGAAGCCTTGTATTCCTAAGTCTTTCCCTTGCCCTTATTGCCTTTACTACCGCGCCTGCGAAGGCCGCGGATGAGCTGAAGCTGCTCGGAAAATATGGCGATTGGGCCGCCTATACCTATGGCACCGGGAAGAACCGCATCTGCTATGCGATGACCGAGCCCAAGCAGATGCTGCCCAGGGGAGCCAACCGGGGCGATGTCTATTTCATGGTGACCCACCGCCCGGCCCGCGGCACCCGCAACGAGATCAGCATGCGCGTCGGCTATCCCTTTTCCCCGACCAGCCATCCCTTCGCGACCATCGACAAGGACAAGTTCCAGCTTTTCACGGGCGTGAAGGAAGGCGGCGAGCACCGCTTCTGGGCCTGGCTCGACAATGTGAAGCGGTCTTCCGCCATGGTGGACGCCCTGAAGAAAGGCTACAAAATGGTCATCAAGGGCACCTCCACGCGCGATACGCTGACCACGGACACCTATTCGCTGAAGGGCAGCTCCGACGCACTCAGCAAGATCGACGCCGCCTGCCCGAAATAGGCCGTTTACCGTTTCGGGCCCCCATATAGGAATCCCGGCCTCATCTGTGATATGAGACCGGCCAAAGGCGGCTTGCCCCGCGACCTCGCCCCCGATATGGGCGGAACGGGCAGCCGTCTGATATGATTTTCCGGAACAGACACGAAATAGGGCATCGGCCATGGCGCCCCAGCTCGACATTGCGCGGTCAAACCCCAACGCTCCCTCGCTCGACGGTCAGGAGACCGGCGAAACGGAGGCTGCGCGCCCGCGCCGGATCAATATGGTCGGCCTCACCCGCGAGCGGCTTGCCGACGAGCTGAAAGCGCTCGGCCTGCCGGAAAAGCAGATCCGGATGCGCGTCAACCAGCTCTGGAACGGCATCTATAATCGCGGCCTGAAAAACTTCGAGGGCATCACCTCGCTGTCGAAGGAACTGCGCGCGCAGCTGAACGAGCACTACGAGATCGCCCGGCCGGAAGTGGTCGAGGAACTCGTCTCGGTGGACGGCACCCGCAAATGGCTGATGCGCCTTGCGCCGGAAAAGCCGGGCATGCCCGGCCCCGAAATCGAAACCGTCTACATTCCCGAAGAAGGCCGCGGCACGCTCTGCATTTCCTCGCAGGTCGGCTGCACGCTCACCTGCACCTTCTGCCATACCGGCACGCAGAAGCTGGTGCGCAACCTCACACCCGGCGAAATCGTCGGCCAGCTTCTCGTCGCCCGCGACAGCCTGAACGAATGGCCGGAAAGCGCCGACCAGCCGCGCATCCGCAATTCGGACGACCGCATGGTGACGAACATCGTCATGATGGGCATGGGCGAGCCGCTCTACAATTTCGAGAATGTGCGTGACGCGCTGAACATCGTCTCAGACGGCGAGGGCCTGCAATTGTCCAAGCGCCGTATCACGCTTTCGACCTCGGGCGTCGTGCCGGAAATCCCGCGAGCGGGCGAAGAGATCGGCTGCATGCTCGCCATCTCGCTCCACGCACCGAACGATGAAGTGCGCGACAAGCTCGTGCCGCTCAACAAGAAGTACCCGATCGCCGAACTGCTCGACGCCTGTCGGCAATATCCGGGCCTGCGCAATGCGCAGCGCATCACCTTCGAATATGTGATGCTGAAGGATGTGAATGACAGCGTGGAGGATGCAAAAGCGCTTGTCCGCCTGCTGAAAGGCATTCCGGCCAAGATCAATCTCATTCCGTTCAACCCCTGGCCGGGCTCGCCTTACGAATGCTCCGACTGGGGTCAGATCGAGAAATTCGCCGATGTGGTGAACCGGGCCGGCTATGCCAGCCCCGTGCGCACCCCGCGCGGCCGCGACATCATGGCCGCCTGCGGCCAACTCAAAAGCGAAAGCGTGAAACGCCGCGCAAGCGAGCGCCTGAAAGCAAAGCAAGCCGAAGAGGCTTGAGCATGAGACGGCTCCTTCGCATTGCAGGAGCCTATCTGACCGCCTGCACGGCCGCTGCTCTGGTGATGACTCTCATTTTGGCGGCCGACAATTTTTCATTTCACATCAACAATGGTGTCGAACTCACCCTTGGTAATTTTAGTCTCGATCTTTGGCATACCGCCAACATTGGGCGCCTATTGATCTCTTACATGTTAATGGGCTTTATTCTCCTTAGCCTGCTTATTGCCATCACTCTCCCTGCATCGCTCATTCTGCTGCCCATCGCAGAATGGCGCGGCGACACAAGCAGGTTGATATTCGTCGCTACGGGCTTGTCTGTCTGCGCGTTGGGTTCAGCGGGACTCATATCGGCGCTGAAACTCAACATGACGTTGGCACCCGCTCCATACGTGGCCACATTCTTTGGCATCGGCGGTATTGTAGCTGGATGGAGCTACTCGTTCCTCACAGCGAAACAGCCGCAAGTGAAGCATGAGTGAGTATGACTAGAGCCCGGCGCCTACTTCTGACCTATGGCGCCGCCTGTGCGGCCGCCGCCATTTTCATATCGGTAGCGAATGTCGTCGACATTCTCTTGGCGGGTAGCAATAGCGAAATCCCGGGAATTTTGCTCTTAGCGTATCTTTCCACCGTCCCTGCCTGGTTGATCGTCGCAACCTTTGCCCTGCCCGGTGCACTCGCGTTCATCGCATTGGACGAAATACTCGTAATTCGCCATCCGGCCTTCTATTTGGTGGTCGGCATGGCAAACGGAGCTGTCAGCGGATTTATATTCTCATCGCTCGTCAGCACAGCTCCTTCCGCCGACATCTCGACATGTGAGATGTTTTTTGCAGCTGGCGGAGGCTTGGCAGCCGGGTTTACCTACTGGAAAATGACGACCCAGCTTCTTAAGTCCGAGACGAAATGAAGGGTAAGAAGTAGAGAATGCACCCATGATCGCCGTCATCTATCGCTGGCGCGTTGCGCCGGAACACGAAGAAGACTTCAAGCGCCGCTGGCACGAAATCACGGAAGACGTGATGTCGCATTATGGCGGTGGCGGCTCGCGTCTTCACAAGACCGAGGACGGCGACTGGGTTGCCTATGCGCGCTGGTCCCGCAAGGAAGACCGCGACAAGGCTTTCGAGCAGGTGACGAAGAAGCGCGAAGGCCGCACCCCGCAGGGCGAAGGCAAAGCGGAACTCATCGAGGAAGTCTGGCTCGATATCGTGGACGATCTGCTGATCCCCGAAGCCGACCTGCCCGACCGGTTTCACTGACCACGGGCAGCCAAAAATCATCGTCATGGCCCGGCTTGTCCGGGCCATCCACGTCTTCGCGACCGGGAAGGAAGCGTGGATACCCCGCATAAAGCGGGGCATGACGACTTCTGTTACGCCCGCTTCGCCCAGTCGAGCGCCTGCTCCAGCCGGTCGTTCCCCCAGAACAATTCCTCGCCAACCGCAAAGCTCGGCGCGCCGAAAATACCCTTGGCAATGGCCTCCTCCGTCTGCGCCCTGAGCGCGGCCTTCACCTCGTCGCTGCCGGCCTTCTCCAGAACGGGTTGAGGCTCAACCTCCAGCGCGACGAGAATGCGGGCCAGCACGTCTTCCTCGGAAATGTCTTTCTGTCCCGCAAAATTCGCGAGATAGACCTCACGCGTGAAGGCGGGTCTCAGCGCCTCCGGCAAGGCCAGCACGATGCGCGCGGCCCGAAGCCCGTTCTGCGGAAAGCGCACCGGCTCCTTCAGCGTGAGGCCCTGCGCGTCACAGATGCGCTCCATGTCCCGCCACATATATT
>CAYSVF010000088.1:8224-8485 GCA_964434415.1 uncultured Parvibaculum sp. | reverse complement strand
GCCTAATTTCTGGCCAGCGCAATTCCAGACCTGAAGGAAACTCTCATGCTCGGACCGCTCAATCACGTTGCGATCGCAGTGCCCGACATCAAGGCCGCCGCGGAAACCTATCGCCAGAAGTTCAATGCGAAAGTCTCCGAAGCCGTGCCGCAGCCCGACCATGGCGTGACCACGGTATTCGTCGATCTCGGCAACACCAAGATCGAGCTGCTGGAGCCGCTGGGCGAAGATTCGCCGATTGCCGGTTTCCTGGCGAAGAAC
>CAYSVF010000088.1:6890-8214 GCA_964434415.1 uncultured Parvibaculum sp. | reverse complement strand
ACCCCAAGGGCGGCATTCATCACATCTGCATCGAGGTCGACGACATCGATCAGGCCTGCGAAAAGATGAATGAGGAAGGCGTGACCATTACCGGCACCGGCAAGCCGAAGATCGGCGCCCATGGCAAGCCTGTCGTCTTCCTCCACCCGAAAGACCTGAACGGCACGCTGGTCGAGCTGGAACAGGCCTGAGGGACAAGCCCTCGCTTTCTTGAGACGGGATCGGACGATCAATGAGCTGGTTCGCAGGCATCGCCATCTATTTCGTGATTTGGTGGATCACCTTGCTGGCAGTGCTTCCCTTTCGGGGAAATCCGGTCGCAGAGGAAGATCTGCGCGAGGGGCATGACCGCGGCGCACCGGCGCGAACCCTGCTGCTCTGGAAGATGCTCGCCACGACCGTCATAGCGGGCATCCTCTGGTGCATCGTCGCCTGGGTGATGATCTATCAGCCCATTTCCTACGACGACATTCCCTTCATGCCGAAATTTTCGCCCGAATATAACGAGCCCGCCACCCCGGCAGCGCCCGTGCAGCAGCCCGGCAACTGAGGCAGGGCGGGGCCGAATCCAGCGCAAAAGAAGGCAAGGTCCACTTTCGTGGCCTTGCCCAAACCCGGCGCAAAAAAAAGCAAGGTCCACTTTCGTGGCCTTGCTTTGGGTTTTCCCTCATTTGGTCGCGCCATCGACCGTTGCCGGTCGTGTCTGCGTTTCCTCCCTAGACTTGGAACCTGTTTTCCGGCCCCTTTGTTGTGCAGGAAGATAGCGGGGATGCGACGCGATGTCACGCAAAAATCATCGAAATGGTAACATTCGGCACGAAAATACAGCAGGTGCGAAATGAATGTCCTCCGCCAGCCGTTCCCCGGCAACGAGCCAAACGGTGATGAGACGTTAAGCTGGATAGGGAGATGATGGCGCATGACCCGTTCGACCCTTGATTCCAGTCCCTTTCCGCGGCTCGGCTGCCTCGTGACTCTGATCGCCGGCCTGCTTTTCCCGATTGCAGGGCAAGCCGTGGCGCAAGCGCAAAGCCCGACAGTACAGCTGGCCGGGGGGGAGGGCGCGCGGATTGTCCGGATTTCGCCCGAAGCCTGCGCGAACCTCGATCTCTATGCCTCGCCCGATACCGTGGACGGCGCAGCGGACTATGTGCCGGGCGTGGCCGCCGACGGCAGCGCCGTCGCACCCGCCGATATCGGCGGCGGAACCGGCTACATCCCCCGCCGCCTTTACGAATTCGACGTGGTGGTCCGTCCGCTTGCGGGCAGCGCCACGCCCGGCGTCTCCACCAGTGAAATGAGCGTTGCGCATCTGCGCATAGAC
>CAYSVF010000088.1:0-6880 GCA_964434415.1 uncultured Parvibaculum sp. | reverse complement strand
GGCGCGATGGAAATCGACGGCATGCCGCTTTCCGATGGAAGCCGCCAGGCTTTGGCCGAAGCCTGTGCAGAATTGCATCACACGCACACGAAACGGCCTCTGGAGCCCCCGCATCGCGTTCCGGCGGATTGACTCCGGACGGTCCCCCCGGGACCCTGATTATGGGCAAATCGGGTGGTGTTTCATGCTTGCGGGTTGGGTGAAGACGGGGGGCTTCGGCTTTTTCGGTTTGATGCTTGCGCTGGCGGTATCGTCGCCGGCCATGGCGTCGGGTAATGGTCTGTGGACGATCACCAAGGATCACTGGAGCGAGAGCGACGAGGCCGCCTGGCGCGACTTCATCGCAGGCCTTGGCGCGGCGGATTGCTGGACGATGGATGCCTGCCTCAAGAGCCCGGCCAATCCCTATCGCCATACCGACCCGAAGGGCGCGCGCTTCCTTGTCGACTGCGCCGATACGCCTTATGTGCTGCGCGCCTATTTCGCCT
The DNA here is from genome assembly GCA_964434415.1 of uncultured Parvibaculum sp. Taxonomy (GTDB): domain Bacteria; phylum Pseudomonadota; class Alphaproteobacteria; order Parvibaculales; family Parvibaculaceae; genus Parvibaculum. The sequence continues at coordinate 6,392 of CAYSVF010000088.1, read as the reverse complement.
GGAAGAACGGACTGCCCTTCGCCTGGGCGAACGGCGTGTTGCCCGCCGACGGGGTGCGCGGCGACATCCGGTATTCGCCCTATGGCAACAGGGTGGTGAGCCGCGCCTCGGTGCCGCGCACGGCCTATGGCGTTAGCGCCATGCCGATCCTGCGCCAGCTCACCTGGACGATCTCGACGGCCATGTTCCGGCGCGATGCGAGGGCGTGGGACGAAACCATGTTCACCGACACCTATTCGCCGCGCCTCGACCGGGAGGCGATCCAGCCCGGAACCATCGTCTATGACGTGAACGGCCATATCGCGACCGTCTGGCGGGTCGAACCCAATGGCCGCATCTGGATTTTCTCCTCCCACCCGGATCACACGGTGAGCCGCTCTTTTGTCGGGCGGGAGTTTCTGCGCACCGGTCCCGAACTCGGATCGATCTTCCAGAAATTCCGTCCCATCCGCCTCGTGGGCGCAAGGCGGGCCGCCAATGGCTCGCTGATCGGCGGGCGTATCGTCGCGACGCCCAACAGCGAAATACCGGATTTCTCACTGGAGCAATATACCGGCAATCCGCCGACCGACCCGGCGAACTGGCGCCGCGCGCAATGGGTGTGGCAGGACGAGACGATGGACTTCTATACCTATCTCCGGGCGAAGATGTCCTTTGGCGATCTCGAATACCGTCCGCTGGATGAAGTGAACGCCATGATGATGTCGCTCTGCCAGGACCTGCGTTCGCGCGCCCGCGCCGTGGAGATCGCGCAGGAAGAAGGCATCGACAACATGACGCCGCCGCAGCGCCTGCCGGACAACATCTACGGCACGGACGGGGTGTGGGAACTCTATTCCACGCCCTCGCGGGACGCCCGGCTGAAGACCGCGTTCAAGGAGCTTTACGATGCCGTCGTGCAGTTCGTGAAGCTGGATCTCATCGATGCCCCGCGCCTGAAATATGACGGCAACAATCTCGTCGGCGACCTTCTGGAGGCCTATGAGCAGAAGGCCGCGGCCTGCACGATTTCCTATCGCAATTCAGACGGCCGTACGGTGTCGCTCAATATGCGTCAGGTGACCGAGCGTCTCTTCAGGCTTTCCTTCGACCCCTATCAATGCGTGGAGCGCCGCTGGGGGGCGGCCGGCGCGGAGCTTTCCACCTGCCGCGACGGCGCGGTGAAGACCCGCTGGTACGAGGCGCAGCAGCCACTCCGCAACCAGATCGACCGCACCTATGATGTCGATATGGGCTACAACATTGCCGAGCTTGAACGGGGACCTTACGGGCTCAGAACGGGCAGGGGGGTGGACCATCCGCCTGAGGTCGATGTGCGCGCCTATCTGGAGGCGGCGGCCCATCGCTATTCCGTCATGGCGGACACGCCGGAACCGGCGGCTACTCGCTAACTCAACTGTCACATAGCCTTCGTTGACTTTGCGGGACGAGACGCGGAAGCTGCGCCGATTCCGTATGAGGGCCGGTGATGTATCTCTCTTTCTGGCGTGTTCTGATTGCCGCTCCGGGGCTTCTTCTGTCTGCCGTGCTGACTGCGCAACCGGCCATGGCTGCGGATTCCGCGCGCTGGATCGTCACCAAGCCGGCATGGAGCCAGACGGATGAAGAGGCCTGGCGCGACTTCGTGGCCGGTATCGGCGCGGCGGATTGCTGGACCGTTCAGGACTGCCTCAAAAGCGCGGCCAATCCCTACCGCTTCACCGACAATGGAACGGGCCTCTACGACTTCCTGATCGACTGCGCCGACGCCCCGCTCGTGCTGCGCGCCTATTTCGCCTGGAAGAACGGATTGCCCTTCGCCTGGGAGTCCGAGGTCAAGCCGCTGGATGAAGACGGCAATGTCATCGAGAAGGTCAGGGACAGCGACGTCCGCTATTCGCCCCATGGCAACGCGATCACGAAGCGCGATGCCGTCCCGCGAACCGAGCATGGGGTCAACGCGCCGCGCCTGCTGCAGCGCCTCACCACCACCGTCTCCACCGCCATGCATCGCTACGATGCGCGCGCATGGGACCCGGAGCTTTTCTCCGACACCTATTCGCCGGCCCTGAACCGCGAGGCCATTCAGCCCGGTACCATCGCCTATGACAGCAATGGTCATATCGCGCTTGTGTGGAAGGTGGAGCAGAGCGGTCGTATCCGGCTTTTCTCCGCCCAGCCCGACAACACGGTAACGCGCGGCTTCCTCGGCCATGAATATGCACGCACCGGGCCGGAGCTTGGCGCAATCTTCCAGAAGTACCGGCCCATCCGCGTCGTGGGCGCGACGCGCGCGCCCAATGGCGCGCTTGTCGGCGGGCAAATCGAGGGTACGCCGAACAGCGACCTGCCGGACTATTCGCTGGAGCAATACACAGGCAATCCGCCGACCGATCCGAACAATTGGCGCAATGCGCAATGGGTCTGGTACGACGAGACGATGGACTTCTACACCTATCTCCGGGCGAAAATGTCCTTCGGCGATCTGACCTATCGCCCGCTGGACGAGTTGCGGTCCTTGACGCAGTCGTTGTGCCGCGACCTTCATTCGCGACAGCACTCCATCGAGGTGGCGCGGGAAAAGGGCACCGATGAGATGACCCCGCCCGAACGCCTGCCGGAAAACATCTATGGTACGGATGGTCTGTGGGAGAGCTATTCGACGCCCGCGCGCGATGCACGGCTGAAAACGAGCTTCAAGCAGCTCTACGATGCTGTCGTCCTCTTCGTGAAGCTCGACCTCATCGATGCCCCGCGTCTCGAATATGACGGCGACGACCTGCCCGGCGACATGCTGAAGCTCTACAACGAGGAGGCGGCCTCCTGCCTCGTCACCTACGAGAATTCAGTAGGAAAGCCCGTGACGCTTGACATGGAGCAGGTCTCCCGGCGCCTTTTCAGGCTTTCCTTCGACCCCTATCAATGCGTCGAGCGCCGCTGGGGCGCGGCAGGCGCGGAGCTGTCCACCTGCCCGGATGGCGAGGTGAAAACCCGCTGGTACGAGGCTGAGCAGAAGCTGCGCAACCAGATCGAGCGGACCTATGACGTCCGGATGGACTATACCGCCGCCGAGCTGGAAAAGGGCCCCTGGGGCGTCCGCACCGGGCGCGGCGTGAGCGAACCCCCGAATGTGGACGTCCGGGCCTATCTGGAAGGGGCGGTCCGGCGCTACTCGGCCCAATTGAACCTCAAGCCGGACATTGCGAAGTCGGTGGCGACCCCCTAAAACTTGACCCCTGTTTTAGCTGGCCCGGCGCGGGATTCGGCAGTTGCCGAAGAGGTAACGCCGGTTGCCCCGCGCTTCGGCCCCCAACGACAAGTCAGCACAACGCAATGCGTCTTTCCCGATATTTTCTGCCGACCCTGAAGGAAAACCCCGCCGAGGCCCAGATCGTCTCGCACCGCCTCATGCTGCGCGCCGGCATGATCCGGCAGACGAGCGCCGGCATCTATGCCTGGCTGCCGCTCGGCCTGCGTGTGTTGAGGAATATCGAAAAGATCGTGCATGAAGAGCAGGAAAGGGCGGGTGCCGTCCAGATGCTCATGCCCACGCTCCAGTCGGCCGATCTCTGGCGCCAGTCCGGCCGCTACGACGCCTATGGGCCTGAAATGCTCCGCATCAAGGACCGGCATGATCGCGACATGCTCTACGGGCCGACCAACGAGGAGATGATCACCGACATCTTCAGCTCGGCAGTGCGGTCCTATCGCGATCTGCCGCTGAACCTCTATCACATCCAGTGGAAGTTCCGCGACGAGATCAGGCCGCGTTTCGGCGTCATGCGCGGGCGCGAATTCCTGATGAAGGACGGCTATTCCTTCGACCTCGATGTGGACGCCGCGCGCCGCGCATACCAGAAGATGTTTGTCTCCTATCTGCGGACCTTCGACCGCATGGGCCTCAGCGCCATTCCCATGGCCGCCGATACCGGTCCCATCGGCGGCGACCTCAGCCATGAATTCATCATCCTCGCGGAGACCGGCGAATCCGCCGTCTTCTGTCATCGCGATCTGGTGGATATGGATGTGCCGGGCGACGACCTCGATTATGAGAGCGACCTGGAACCTATCCTCCGCTCACGGACGGAGCTTTACGCCGCGACCGACGAAGTGCACGACGAAGCGAAGTTCGAGGCGGAAGTTCCGGAAGACAAGCGCATGACAGCGCGCGGTATCGAAGTCGGCCATATCTTCTTTTTCGGCACGAAATATTCGAAAGCCATGGGGGCGGTCGTCTCCGGTCCGGACGGCAAGGAAGTGCCGGTCCAGATGGGCTCCTACGGCATTGGCGTCTCGCGCCTTGTCGGCGCCATCATCGAGGCGAGCCATGACGAGAACGGCATTGTCTGGCCCGAAGCCGTGGCGCCCTTCAAGGTCGGCCTCGTCAATCTCAAATCCGGCGATGCCGAAACGGATACTGCCTGTGAAGACATTTACGCGAAACTCACTTCCGCCGGGATAGAAACGCTCTATGACGACACGAACGAGCGGGCAGGGGCCAAGTTCAGCAATATGGACCTGATCGGTCTTCCCTGGCAGCTCGTGGTCGGCCCGCGCGGTCTTAAGAACGGTGTGGTGGAAGTGAAGAACCGGGCGACCGGCGAGAAGGAAGAACTCTCGATCGATTCAGCTTTGAACCTTCTCACCAGCTGAACCGGTCAATTGCACGGCGGGGGCGAAAGGCGAAAACCGATATGAGCGACAATGCAGGCCTTGCAACCGGTGACGTGGAACCGGTATCCGGCGGCAAGACGCGGCCCTTCAGCGGCTTCGAATGGCTGCTGGCCTTCCGCTATCTGAGAGCTCGCCGCAAGGAGGGATTCATCTCTGTTATTGCAGGGTTTTCCTTCGTCGGCATCATGCTCGGCGTGGCCACGCTCATCATTGTCATGTCGGTGATGAACGGTTTCCGTACGGAGCTTCTTTCGCACATTCTTGGGTTGAACGGCCATATGTTCGTGCGTGGCGTGGCCGGCTACATCACCGATTACGACAGCGTGGCCGACAAGGTGCGCAAGGTGAACGGCGTGACCAGTGTCGTGCCGCTTGTCGAAGGACAGGTCATGGCCTCCACCCCGGCGAACGCCTCCGGCGCGTTGGTGCGCGGCGTGCGCGAAAAAGACCTTGAGCACCTGACCGCCGTCTCGGGCAATGTGCTGATGGGCTCTCTGAGCAGCTTCAAGGAGGGCGAGGTGGCCGTCGGCGCGCGTCTCGCGCGCAAGCTCGGTGTTTCCGTCGGTGACAAGATCACGCTTCTGAGCCCAAGGGGCACATCCACGCCTTTCGGCACGGCGCCGCGCGTGCGCGCCTTCAAGATCGGCGCGATCTTCGAAGTCGGCATGTCGGAATACGATGCCACCTTTGTCTTCATGCCGCTCTCCGCGGCGCAGAGCTTCCTGAAAACGGGCAATGGCGTGAATGCGCTTGAACTCAGGATTGCCGATCCCGACCGGGTGAACGCCGCCGTCCTGCCCGTCGCGCAGGCCGCCGGGGCCTGTTGCGATGTCGTGACCTGGCAGCAGACCAATCAGAGTTTCTTCAGCGCGCTTCAGGTGGAGCGCAATGTGATGTTCCTCATCCTGACGCTCATCCTCGTCGTCGCTGCGCTCAACATCATTTCGGGACTCATCATGCTGGTGAAGGACAAGGGCAGGGACATTGCCGTCCTGCGCACCATGGGCGCGACGCGCGGCTCGGTCTTGCGGATCTTCTTCATCTCCGGCGCCTCGATCGGCGTATTAGGTACGCTGGCCGGTTTCGCGTTGGGGCTTGTCTTCTGCCTCAACATCGAACCGCTGCGCCAGTTCCTCTCCAGCCTGTCGGGAACGGAGCTGTTCTCGCCGGAAGTCTATTTCCTGAGCCGCATGCCCGCGGAAGTGGATGTCGGCGAAGTGACCTCCGTCGTCCTTATGGCGCTGGGGCTTTCCTTCGCGGCGACCCTCTATCCCGCCTGGCGCGCCGCCTCGCTCGATCCGGTGGAGGCGCTGCGCTATGAGTGATGTAACCGCCGCCGACGACGGCATGCCCGCCCTCAGCCTCAGCGATGTCACGCGCACCTATGAGCAGGGCGAAGAGACGCTCCACATCTTCCGGGAGCTTTCGCTGGATATCTGGAAAGGCCAGATGGTCGGGCTCGTCGGCCCCTCGGGCGCGGGCAAATCCTCGCTCCTGCACATCGCCGGCCTGCTGGAAATGCCGAATAGCGGCGCCGTGATGATCGGCGGGCGCGATTGCGTGGCGCTGCCGGACGGTCAGAAGACCGCTGTCCGCCGCACCGATATCGGCTTCGTCTATCAGTTCCATAATCTGCTGCCCGAATTCTCGGCGGTCGAAAACGTCGTGCTGCCCCAGCTCGTGGCGGGCCGGAAAAAGAGCGACGCGCATGACTTTGCCATTGACCTGCTCACCCGCAT
>CAYSVF010000087.1:0-8533 GCA_964434415.1 uncultured Parvibaculum sp. | reverse complement strand
TGATCGAGGAATTGCAGCGCCCGGCGCTGATCCTCGCGCCCAACAAGATCCTCGCCGCGCAGCTCTATGGCGAGTTCAAGAGCTTCTTCCCGAACAATGCGGTGGAGTATTTCGTTTCCTATTACGACTACTACCAGCCCGAAGCCTATGTGCCGCGCACCGACACCTATATCGAGAAGGAAAGTTCGATCAACGAGCAGATCGACCGGATGCGCCACTCCGCCACGCGCGCGCTGCTGGAGCGCGACGACGTGATCATCGTGGCCTCGGTCTCCTGCATCTACGGTATCGGCTCGGTGGAGACCTACTCCGCCATGACCTTCACCATCAAACGCGGCGAGAATCTCGACCGGACGCAGCTCATCGCCGACCTCGTGGCGCTACAATACAAGCGCAACGACGCGGCCTTCGGGCGCGGCACCTTCCGCGTGCGCGGCGACACGGTGGAAATCTTCCCGGCGCATTACGAAGACCGCGCCTGGCGCGTCTCGCTGTTCGGCGACGAGGTGGAGGAGATTTCCGAGTTCGACCCGCTGACCGGCCAGAAGACCGGCAAGCTCGACCTCGTGAAGCTTTACGCCAACAGCCATTACGTGACGCCCAAGCCGACGCTCAACCAGGCGATCGAGGAAATACAGCACGACCTTCAGGTGCGCCTGCAGGAACTCAAAGGTCAGGGCAAGCTGCTGGAAGCGCAGCGGCTGGAGCAGCGCACGCAATTCGATATCGAGATGATGCAGGCGACGGGAAGCTGCGCGGGCATCGAGAATTATTCGCGCTATCTGACGGGCCGCAAGCCCGGCGAGCCGCCGCCCACCCTCTTCGAATACCTGCCGGACAATGCGCTCGTCTTCGCCGATGAAAGCCATGTGACCGTGCCGCAGATCGGCGGCATGTTCCGCGGCGACTACCGGCGCAAATCGACGCTCGCGGAATACGGTTTCCGCCTGCCCTCCTGCGTGGACAACCGGCCCATGCGCTTCGAGGAATGGAACGCGATGCGGCCGCAATCGGTGTTCGTCTCGGCAACGCCGGGCCCGTGGGAGATGGACCAGACGGGCGGCGTGTTCGTGGAGCAGGTCATTCGCCCGACGGGCCTCATCGACCCGGTGACGGAAATCCGCCCGGTTTCGACGCAGGTGGACGATCTCATCGCCGAATGCCGCGAAGTGGCCGCCAAGGGCAACCGCGTGCTGGTGACGACGCTGACGAAACGCATGGCCGAAGACCTGACGGAATATATGCATGAGCAAGGCATTCGCGTGCGCTACATGCATTCCGACATCGACACGCTGGAGCGCATCGAGATCATCCGCGATTTGCGGCTCGGCGCCTTCGACGTGCTGATCGGCATCAACCTCCTACGCGAGGGCCTCGACATTCCCGAATGTTCGCTGGTCGCGATCCTCGATGCGGACAAGGAAGGCTTTTTGCGCTCGGAAACCTCGCTCATCCAGACTATCGGCCGCGCGGCGCGAAACGTCGACGGCAAGGTGATCCTCTACGCCGACGAGGTGACGGGCTCGCTGGAACGTGCGCTGGCCGAAACCGAACGCCGCCGCGAGAAGCAGCTCGCCTACAACACCGAACACGGCATCACGCCGGAATCGATCCGCAAGAATATCGGCGACATTCTCGAAAGCGTTTACGAGCGCGACCATGTGCGCGTGGATACGGGCACGAGCGGCGACACGGAACTGGTGGGCCACAACCTCCGCGCCCATATCGAGGATCTGGAAAACCGCATGAAAACGGCGGCCGCCGACCTCGAATTCGAGGAAGCCGCAAGGCTGCGCGACGAGATCAAGCGGCTGGAAGCCACCGAACTCGCCATCTCCGACGATCCGATGCAGCGGCAATCCTCGGTCGAGGACCGCGTGGCGGATGCGGGCGGCAAGAAAGTTTCCGGCCGCTCGACCTCCGGCAAGCCCGGCACACGCGGCAACAAATTCCGCGGCAAGGGGAAGAAGCGGTAAGCGCTCCCCTCCTCACACAGGAAAGATCCATGACCGCCCTCATCCCCGTGAACACCGCCACGCCCGCCAAACCGGGAGAGCCCGCCGCCGACCGCGTGCTCGCGGGCACCCCGATCAACCGGACATGGAACGCCTATGCCTCGGCGGACGGCAAGTTCTTCTCAGGGATATGGGAGAGCGAACCCGGCAAATGGGAAATCGACTATAGCGAGCATGAGTTCTGCCACATCCTCGAAGGCGAAAGCGTGATCGCCGACGAGGCAGGCACCCAAACCCGCGTCCGCGCCGGCGACGCCTTCGTCATCCCGGCGGGCTTCAAGGGCACATGGGAAGTGGTGACCAAAACGCGCAAGCATTATGCGATCTATGAGGCGTGAGGCATATGCCCTCCATCCTCGCCCTGCACCGCTCGCCTGTGCACGACTTCTCCAAGCAGTCGGAGAATGAGCTGCGGCTGATCGCGGGGCTCGGCGTGGAGGACGATGCGCATGCGGGAGAGACGGTGAAACATCGCTCCCGCGTGGCGCGCGATCCCTCGCAGCCCAATCTCAGGCAGGTGCATCTCATTCATGCGGAACTCTTCGACGAGCTGCGCGAACAGGGCTTTACCGTGACGCCGGGCCTGCTGGGCGAGAACGTGACAACGAAAGGCCTCGACCTTCTCGCCCTGCCCCGCGGCACGATTTTGCATCTCGGCGACGAGGCGGTGGTGGAAGTGACGGGCCTGCGCAACCCCTGCACGCAGCTCGACGGCATCGCGCCGGGCCTGATGCGCGCCGTACTGGGCCGCGACGCCAACGGAAATCTCATCCGCAAATGCGGGATCATGGGCGTGGTGCGCGCGGGCGGCCTCGTCCGCGCGGGCGATGCGCTCCGGGTGGAAATGCCGGAAGGCGCTAAGGAACCGCTTGGGGTGGTTTAGGCTTCAGTGTCACCCCGGCCCTCCTTGCATGTGAAGGGGGCCGAGGCCCACGACTTGTTGAAAGAGCAACGGATGCCGGTTTTCGCCGGGATGACACTGCCGGCGCAGAGTGACAGGATGCGTCCATGACCAAAGCCCTTCTTATCGGCGCGACAGGCATGCTGGCCGAAGCCGCGCGCGAAGCGATTGCGCGCTCCGACAAGGCGGTTCTCGTCGCGCGCAAGGCCGACGAATTCCTTTATGGCGAACCGGAGCTGGACGAAAAGCTGGTGCCGCTTTCGCTCGATTATGAGGACACCGCCCGCTTCATCACCGAAATCGAAAAGCACGGGCCCTATGACATCGCGCTTACCTGGATCCGGCCCCGGGCGGAACTGATCCGCGCCGCGCTCGACGCGACGATGGCGCCCGGCGGGCTTCTGGTCGAGGTGATGGGCTCGCGCTCGATCCTACTCGGCAAGGACGGAACCCCCTCGATCGCCGAGACGCGCGCCCATGCGCTGGCCGCGCAACCGGACATCACCTATGCGCAAGTGATCCTCGGCTTCGTGATCGAGGAAGACGGCACATCGCGCTGGCTGCACCATCATGAGATCAGCGCCGCGGCAACCGCCCAGCTCGACGATCCGATCCCGCGCCGTATCGCGGGCACGCTGGAGCCCTGGGAGAAAAGACCTTCGTGAAGGAAATGACCTCACCCTTCGAGACGGGCCTGACGGCCCTCCTCAGAATGAGGAGCAAACTCGGAACCAGAACCTCATCCCGAGGGGCGGCGAAGCCGCGTCTCGAAGGATGCGGACCTTACCTGCCCTTCACCGCCGCGCGAAGCTTGCGCAGCGTACCGAAGACTTTCGGATTGCGCTTGATCCGCCGCTTGGCGGCAAGCCCGCCATTGATGGCAAGCACCGGCACCATGCCCTGCAGACTGACGGAGGCGATATGGTTCACCATGCGCATCGGCTCGTCGCAGAAACTCGCCTTGTAGGGCAGATAGCCGACGGACAGATCGTAAACCGTCAGTCCACGGTCGATACTCGACTGGAGGTGCTTCAGCAGGTGAAGCCGACCGGGCGAGAGCTTCGAATGCTTGCCCGTTTCATAGGTGTGCACCATCAGCGTCGACCGGTCATGCCAGACATGGCTGATGGAGCCCGACAGGAACTCGCCGTCGAGACGCAGCACCGCCACTTCCAGAAGGCGGCGCTCTTCGGGCAGAGCGGCCAGCGCGCGCCAGGCGGCGCGGTGCGCCGGATCCTGGAAGATGGATGAAATCCCCTGCGCGGCAAGCTGCTCGGCCTTGCGTATCAGAATTTCCTCGGTCATTTCGACCAGCTCGTCCTGCGACTGTGCAAATTCGAACGTCACCTCGCCCTGGGCTTCGAGCTTGCGCAGCTTGGAACGGTCCATGCGGCGCGTCTCGGCGCGGTAGCGATGCGTCAGCTCCTCGAAACTGTCCGGCAGGTCGAAGAGATAGGCCTCGTCCGGCGCCTCGCCCCCCGGCAGGACGGCAAAGGGATTGCGCAATTCGCCCAGCATGGCCGGCTGGTTTTCGAACACGATGTAATCGAAGGCCGGCAGCGCGCGTTTCATCTGCTTCCACAGCACCGGGAACCCGCCCTCCGGCAGCAGCGTCCAGAAATCTCGCGCAATCAGCGGGGCCTTGTAGTCGGCAAGCTTTCCGCCCAGCCAGACCAGACGGCTCAACCCCAGATGACGTTCGATGCCGAAAGGCGCAAGCATGACGGGATGCCCGCCACGAGAGACAAGCATGATGGCCGGTTCGACCCCTTCACGCTCTCCCACATGCTCGTGCCAGATCGAGAGCCAGTCGAAACTCTGAAACGCGGTGCCCACCGCCTCCGCTTCCATTGCGCGCCACGCCTTTTCGGCCTGCGCAAAACTGGAATAGACATTTATGCCCGACGCATGCGCGATACGCTGTGCCATCCCCGCGGCAACCGGCGCCCCCCGGCGCGCGACCGGACGGGCGGATACGCCGAAACCCGGCTGAAGCGCCCCTGCGGAACTTTCGTTCGGCTTGCTCATTCTTCCCTCTCCGCTCTGCCCTGTCGGGCACCGATCCGTCCCGTTCTGGAACGGCGCAAATGAAGCTTGCCCTCTCCACGCAAGCCCTCTGCCAGACGGAAATACCGGGCCGAATGATGAAAAAACGGACGGAATCCCGGGCGGGACCCGAAGCGGTGTCCAACTCCGGGACGCCACGGCGCAAAACGGGCTATTTCCCGGAGGGCGACCGGTCCGTATGAGATCGCGCCGAGCCGTTATTCTCGTCCTCGCCTATTTCGGAGCGAATGCGCTCGATCATCTGGGAGGACGCCTCCACCGGCGCACCGATGGCCCGCATCACATGACCGGAAAGCTGGAGCGAGACCTCCAGCGCCTCATGCACCACATGGGTCGCCCCGGCGGCGACAAGCTGCTTCATATGCGCCCTGTCGCGTGCGCGGGCGAAAAGCGCGATGCCGGGCCATTGATGCCGCACCGCCTCGACCGTGCGATTGGCCGCGGCGACATCGTCCAGCGTGACGACGATGGCGGCAGCTCGGCTGATCCCGAGGCGCGAGAGCACTTCCGGGCGGCCCGCATCGCCGTAATAGACATGCGCACCCGTCTGCCGGGCGAGCCGCGTGCGGGCGACATCGAGATCGAGCGCGACATAGGGGATGTGCAGCTCCTCCAGCATGGAAGAGATGGTGCGCCCCACCCGGCCATATCCCGCCACGATGACATGGCCGGTCAGTTCGCCGAGCGCGGCCTCGTCGCGTTCGCGCTCGCCCGCCTGCGAATCGAGCCATGCCTCGAGCCGCGCTCCGGCCATGGCAAGGAGCGGCGTCAGCGCCATGGAGATGGCGGTGGCAAGCTGCACGGGCTGCGCCACGTCTGCCGACACCACGCCGTCGGCGGTGGCCGACGAAATCACCACGAAAGCGAACTCGCCGCCCGAGGCAAGCAGCAGCGCCGCGCGCACCGAACAGATTCGCGACTGGCCGAAAGCCAGCGTCAGGCCGCCGACAAGGAAGGATTTGATAACGAGAAACGCGCCCAGAATACCGAAGACGAGGCCGTAATTATCGGCCAGCACGCCGAAATCCATGCCGACGCCGACCGAGATGAAGAAGAGCCCCAGCAGCAAGCCCTTGAAGGGCTGGATGTCGCTTTCGACCTGATGGCGGAACTCGGTATCGGAAAGCAGCAGCCCGCCGAGAAAGGCGCCCAACGCCATGGAGAGCCCCGCCGACCCCGTCGCCACGGCGGTCAGCAAGGCGGCAAGCAGCGACAAGGCGAGAAAGAGTTCCGGATTGCGCGTCCAGGTGATGAAGCGGTAGGCGGTACTCAGCACATAGCGCCCCACCGTCACGATCAGCGCCACCGCGACGACCGCCTTCAGCGTCGCAAACAGCGCCAGCATGACGATGTTCACATCCTCGCCACTCGCCACATCGGCAAGGATCGTCACCATGACGAGAAGCGGCACCACGGCGAGGTCCTGCATAAGCAGGATCGAAAAGGAGATCTGGCCCGACCGGGAGGCGAACTCGCCCCGCTCGATCAGCAATTGCGTGACGATGGCCGTGGAAGAGAGCGCCAGCGCAAAACCGATCACCGTCGCGCCCGCCGCCGGCACGCCGAACAGCATGAAGACACCGGTCAGCACGATGCCGCTCAGCATCACCTGCGCACCGCCCAGCCCCAGCACGAGGGTGCGCATGGCGCGCAGGCGCGTCCAGGAAAGCTCCAGGCCGATGGTGAAAAGCAGAAAGACCACGCCCAGCTCGCCCAGCGCGGCGATGCCGTCCGAACTCTCGATGATCGCCAGCCCATGCGGTCCGATCATGGCGCCGATGACGAGATAACCGAGAACCGTGCTCGCCCGGACGTAATGGAACAGCGGCATCACCATCACGGCCGCGATCAGGAAGATGATGACCTCCCTGATATACGGCACATGAATATTGCCCGCCGCCTCAGCGATCGCTGCGCTACTCAACTCATCCAAGGCGCGCTTCCCCTTTCCGCAATCATCCCGGAACTATCGCAACCTTGCAGGCAATGCGCCACTGGCCAGAGGCATTTGAAAGCCTCTCCGGCGCGGTTTTTTGCAGGAATCCGGCGCGATCCGGCTCCCGGCGCTGTTGCCCCGGGGGACAGCGGCACCATATATGGAACGGATATGCGCCGGATCGGCCGCGCAGGGGATATGCGGGAAGCAGGAGGGTTCTGAAATCGTCACACGCCTGGTAAAGACACGCCCCGGCGAAATGCCGTCCATGCCCGCCCCGAAAGGACGCCGAGCGAGATGACCTATTTCCTGCTCGCGCTCGGTTTCGTCATCCTTCTGGCTTCGGGCGACATTCTGGTCCGCGGTGCAACGGCGCTGGCGGCCCGCTACGGCCTCTCCCCCCTGCTGATCGCGCTCACGGTCGTCGCGCTCGGCACCTCGCTTCCCGAATTGCTGGTGTCGGTCAAAGCCGCGCTGGAAGGCGCGGAGGGCATGGCGCTGGGCAATGTCGTCGGGTCCAACATCGCCAATATCTGGCTGGTGCTCGGCATCCCAGCCCTGATCTATCCGATTTCATGCCAGGGCCGCTCCATCCCGATGAACGCCCTCATCATGATGGGGGTGAGCTTCCTGCTGATCCTTCTGTGCCTCTTCGGCAGCCTGGGCAAATGGGACGGCGTGATCCTGATCGGGCTTCTGGCCCTCTATCTGCTCTTTTCCGGCTGGGATGCGCGCAGCCATCGCCGCAATGGCGGCGCGATGCTGGTCGACCGCGTTCACCGCATGGTGACCGGCGTGAAGGAGGTCGAGACCGAGCTGGAAGAAACGCTCGAAGCGGTGACCCATAGCGAACTCAGCACCGCCAAGACCTCGCGCCGCCTGATCTGGGGCATGATCGCCATCGGCGTGATCGGCCTGCCCATCGGGGCAAACCTCATCGTCAGCAGCGGCACCGAAATCGCCTCCTATTTCGGCGTATCGGATGCCGTGATCGGTCTGTCGCTGGTGGCGGTCGGCACCTCGCTGCCCGAACTCGCCACGGCCATGGTCGCCGCGATCCGCAGGAATGACGACATGGTGGTGGGCAATGTGGTCGGCTCCAACATCATGAACATTCTCGCCATTCTGGGCTTGACGGCCCTGATCTCGCCGCTGCCGGTGGAACGCGAATTTCTCTACTACTATCTCTGGATCATGATCCTGGCAGGCGCCAGCATCTTCCCCATGGTAATGACGCGCGGCCGGGTGACGCGATTGGCGGGCGTCTTGTTCATCCTGTTCTATGCGGGTTATCTGGGGCTGACGATCGAGGTGGGAAGCGTGCCGGCGCTCCCCCTTATGGACATGCCGGAGACAGGGACGACGATCTTACAGTGACGGGACAGGACGGAAAAAAGGGAACGGCGCTGGTGACGGGCGGCGCACGGCGCCTCGGACGCGCCATGGCGCTATCGCTTGCCGAACGGGGCTATGACGTGGCGGTGCATTGCCACCATTCGACCGACGAAGCGGCGTCCGTGGTGCACGATATCGAGGCGGCGGGCGGCCGGGCGGCAGCGCTCGCGGGCGATCTCGCCTCGCCCCGCGACGTGGACGGGCTGGTGCCCCGCGCGG
>CAYSVF010000086.1:0-8569 GCA_964434415.1 uncultured Parvibaculum sp. | reverse complement strand
TCGTCCATGGCATTGTCCATGCTCTCGCCGGCCTTCTCCATGGTGTCGTTGCTGTCATTGACGGCGTTGTCGATCTTTTCGCCGGCCTGTTCGGCGGGGCCGTCATCGTCGCATGCCGCCAGAAGGGGCGCGGCGAGAACCAGGGAGGCCGCGATCACTGCACTGCGCATAAGCATCTTTGTCTCCTGAAATCGTTAAACCAATCCGTATGGGAAGTATTTCCCCGCTCCGGATATGGAAAGCCTATCGGACTGGCGGAGACGGGCAAGGCTAAAACGGCGGGATCACCAAATGACCTTGCGGGCGCCGGATGCGTGACGGCAATGTGTTTTGATTATGGCGAGTGTGGTCAATCCGCCGAGACGAGCGCCTTTTGTTCGTCGTCCTTCGCACGTCTGAAAAGGGAAGGCATCACATTGATGAAGGAGAACAGCACCGCGCTGGCATAGGGAACGGACTGTACCAGCAACACGGCAAGCCACAGCCGCGAATGGCTGTCCGCGAAATGCGGGTTGAAATAGAGCGCGGTTGTGAGCCCCCAAAGGAGCGCCAGAATGATCGCTTCTTCCCGCACCTGAATGAAGGCGGCGGCAAGTGCGGGCTTGTCCTCGCATTTCGGTGTACGGATGAACGGCTTGCTGGTCGTGATCATGCCGTTCAGCATCGCCTTGGCCACCGTGTGGGTGAGCGCAAGGGCCGCGACGCCCGCGCCGACGCTCTCGATGAAGCCGCAATCGCGCACGCGCACGGCGTATAGCCAGAGCGAGCGGATGAATTTGAACGCAAAGCTGCCGATGGTCGGAATGAGGAAGGCGGCCACAGGCAGGACCACGGAGGCCGGGTTGTAGAGCGCCCATGCCGACAGCACGATGGCGGCAAGGGTGAACATCAGCGCAAGGCCGTCCGCGAACCAGGGCAGCCAGCCGGCCAGGAAATAATAGCGCTGCGCGGGCGTGAGGCCCCCCTTGCGCGACCAGGGCGCGAGCGCGTCCCAGTGATGTTTCACGATCTGCACTGCGCCATAGGCCCAGCGGAAACGCTGCGAGATATAGCCCGCCAGCGTGTCGGGCGTCAGGCCCTTGCCGAAGCTGTGGTTCACATAGACGCTGTCATAGCCGTGCCGGTAAAGCTTGATCCCCAGTTCGGCATCCTCGCAGATACACCATTCCGCCCAGCCGCCGACCTTCTTCAGCGCGTCCTTGCGAACCAGCGTCATCGTGCCGTGCTGGATGACGGCGTTGAAATTGTTCCGCTGCACCATGCCGATATGGAAGAAGCCCGCATATTCCCAATAGGACATGTCCTTGAACATGCTTTCATGCGCGTCGCGATAGTCCTGCGGCGCCTGCACGAAGCCCACATCGTGCTTGTCGAAATAGGGCACCATGCGCTTCAGCCAGTCCGACGACACCTGATAGTCGCTGTCGATGACGGCGATGATATCCGCATCCGGCGCCGTTCTCTCAAGGCCGAAATTGAGCGCGCCCGCCTTGAAGCCCGGCCAGTTTTCCAGATGGAAGAAACGGAACTTGGGCCCCAGCTTCTGGCAATGCTCCCAGACGGGCTGCCAGATATCCGGGTCGGTCGTGTTGTTGTCCAGCACGAGCACTTCGTAATTCTGGTAGTCGAGGCGCGACAGCGCATCCAGCGTCTCGCGCACCATCTCGGGCGGCTCGTTATGGATCGGCACATGGATGGAGACCTTGTGCTCGGGCGTCGGATGAGACGGCTCGAAGGGCTCGAAATGCCGCTCGCCGCGCCGCGTCCAGATGACTTCCACGAACTCGATGGCCTCCGCCATCAGCACGATGAGCAGCAGCCCTTGCGCAAAGAACAGGAAACTCCAGACGATGGCCCCCGCCCAGGTGAAATAGAGCCCCGCGACCGACAGCCCCGCCCAGGCGATGGCCGACCCGGCGATCTGCGTCAGAAGGGCAAAGGTGATGATCCCCGCCACACGGACATGGCGCTGGCGCAGGATGAAGAGCATGGCCGGCACGAGCGACAGGCCCGCCGCGATGGCCGCCCAGACACGCCATCCCGGCTGCTCCGAAATGCTGCCCGCCATGGGGAATTTCGGTTCGCGCTCGGCGTTGAAGATGCCCCAGTAGGATCCGGCGGCGCCTTCATCGGCGCCCTTCCAGGGCTGATCGAACGCCTCGATCACGTAATAGGTGAGGTCCTGGTCCTTGGCGCGGTTCAGGAAGGCGCGCAGGAAGCGGGCCTGATTGACGATGGAGGGCGTCGCCTCGCCGCCCTTTTCGGCGGCCGGCATGCCGGGATAGGGCACGCGCGGCAGCACCTTGCCGCGGCTCGGCCAGCCCACTTCGGTGACCACGATCTGCTTGTTCGGGAACGCCTTGTGAAGATCGTCCAGCCGGTCGAACACATAGTCCACCGCCTGGTTGATGGGCACGCCTTCCCAATAGGGCAGGATATGCACGGCGATATAGTCGACATGCTTGGCAAGTTCGGGATGGGCGAGCCAGACATGCCAGGGCTCGGCGGTGGAAACGGGCTTCCAGATCTTGCTGTTGGCGATTTTCAGATAGCGGATCATCTGATCCACCGTCACGTCCCCGCGCAGCAGGGCCTCGTTACCCACCACGACGCGGACCACATTGCGCCTCAGCGCCAGTTCCGTCGCCCGGTCGATCTGTTTGAGATTCGATTCGTCATTCGTGCCGATCCACGCGCCAAGCGCGACGGAGATGCCGTATTTCGACGCGATATCGGGGATCTGATCCTGTCCCTGCGCCACCGAATAGGTACGAATTGCCTGTACCGTGTTCGACAGGACCTTCATGTCCTTGTCGATCTCCGACGCCGTCGCCCGCACGTCCCGGGTCGGCTCGCGATTGTCATGGAACGGGCTGTAGGACAGGCCGACGATTTCGCCGGTCCAGGATTCCGCCTGATAGGGCTGGTTGAGGGCGGCCCATACCGCGAGATTGGCGACGATGACCAGCGGCAGAACCAGAAACACGAAAGCGGTCTGCCTGACGAAAACGGATTTGCGCCAGTTGCGCGGATTCGTGTCGGAAGGATCTTTCGCCATTTACACCCGGCCCGGAGAACAACAAGAAGAGAACAACAAGAAGAAAGCGACAAGAAAGAGAAAGCAGAGAAGGCCCCCGCCTCCGGCGTCCGCGCCGGATACGACAAGGGAGCAGCGCAACAAACGCTACTCCCTATTACCTGTCTGTATCCAGCCTTCCGGTGGCGGAATTATGGCATGGAAATGGCCATTGAAGGGTGTCCGGAAAGGCCCCCTCGAGGCGTATCCCGACGCGGCTTCAGTCCGCAGCGCGGGTCAGCGTCACGCCCGTCGGCAGGCCTTGCGCCCCGCGCACCATCTTGCCGTTGAGCGCGCCCGTCGGTTCGCCTTCCCGGAAAGCGACCTGACCCGACACGAGGCTGGCCGTGTAGCCGTCCGCCCGCTGAACGAGACGCTTTCCGCCTGCGGGCAGATCATGCACGATCTCCGGCGAATGCAACGTCAGGCGGTCGAAATCGATGACGTTCACATCCGCCTTGAGGCCGGGCGTGAGTGCCCCGCGGTCGTGAAAGCCGACGACTTCGGCATTGGCCCGCGTCTGCTTGGCGATCAGCCATTCCAGCGGCAGTTTCGGTCCGCGCGTCCGGTCCCGGCCCCAATGGGTCAGGATGGTGGACGGAAAGCTCGCATCGCAGAGAATGCCGCAATGCGCGCCGCCATCGCCCAGCCCGAAAGCGGAATTGGGATGCGTCATCATCTTGTAGACGTCGTCGAGGCTCCCGCAATGATAGTTCATCAGCGGGAAATACATCAGCGCATGGCCGCCTTTTTCGAGCATCCAGTCGAGCAGCACCTCGCGCGGTTGCTTGCCTTCGCGCGCCGCCACCGCCGCGGCGCTGTCTTCGGGCGCGGGCTCGTAATTCGCCGGATCGCCCAGCCGGAACATCTTGTGATAATCCGTGCACAGCATGGTCACGATTTCGCCGACCGGATATTCCGGCGTTTCGGCAAGCAGCTTCTGGCGGAACTCGTAATCGTTCAGCGCCTTCACCTGCTCGTTCACCGGCGCACCCCAGATCTGGCGAAAGGTCTGGTGCATGATGAAGGGGTTGAGCGATGAGGTGAGCCCCAGCAGCACGCCGGTCGGGCGGGGCGGTACCTGGCCGCGCATGGTCACGCCGTCGGCATTGGCCTCCGCGATCAGGTCCAGCACACGCTCCCAGCGATGCGGCCAGCGGTCGTCCTGTTCGATGGTGAGCGACAGCGGACGGCCGGACACTTCCGCCATGCCGCGGATCATTGCGAATTCCTTGTCGACATCCTCGAAATCGGCGATGAGTTGCAACACGCCCTTGCCGGTTGCGCCGATGGCGCGCGCAATGCCGTGCAACTCGTCCTCTTCCGCTTTCAGCGTCGGCGTGTTCGCGCCGTTGCGGTCCTTGTGCTTCACCGTGCGCGAGGTGGAAAAGCCGAGCGCGCCCGCCTCGATCGCCTCGGCGGCGAGCTTTGCCATGGCTTCGATATCGTCCGGCATGGCCGGTTCGAGGCGCGCCGCACGTTCGCCCATCACATAGGCGCGCAGCGCCGCATGCGGCACCTGCAGCCCGACATCGAGCGCCAGCGGCGAGGCTTCCACGGCGTCCATATAGTCGGGAAAGCTTTCCCAGTTCCACTTGATGCCTTCGACAAGCGCCGTACCCGGAATATCTTCCACGCCCTCCATCAGACCGATCAGCCAGTCATGGCGTTCGCTCTTGCAAGGCGCAAAGCCGACGCCGCAATTGCCGAGAACGGCGGTGGTGACGCCGTGAAAGGTGGAAGGCTGGAGATAGGGGTCCCAGGTGACCTGGCCGTCATAATGGGTGTGGATATCCACGAAACCCGGCGTGACGATCTGGCCGCGCGCGTCGATCTCTTCGCGCCCGCCGTCGCTCACCTTGCCGACTTCGGTAATGACGCCCTTGTCGATGGCGACGTCGCCCTCGAACGGCGTGCCGCCCAGCCCGTCATAGACGGTGCCATTCTTGATCACGAGATCGTGCATGGCCTCTTCCTCCTAAAAGAAATGTTCTTGTTGGGAGGAAGTGTAGCGGAAATGAACCGGGTAGGGAAAAGGGGAAGGGAAAACCTCAGCTCGTCTGCTGTTTCCCGCGCTCCTGAATACCCTTGCGGCGCTCGGCGATGGCATCCGCGCCGACCGACTTGTTGGCCGCGGAGGAGACCTTCTTCTCGGTCTTCAGCCCGTCGGCGAAGGGTTCGCCGAAGCCCTGGTCGATCAATGCCTTGTAGCCCGACAGGCATTCCGGCACGACGGAGAGCATGTCCGAGGCCAGTTGCCTGCAAACTGCCAGCAATTCTTCCGGCGCCACGATGCGGTTGATGAGGCCCCATTCGCTCGCCTGTTCGGCGGAGAGGAAATTGCCGGTCAGCGAAAGTTCCTTGGCGCGGTAGATGCCGATGGCGCGCGACAGCTTCTGGCTGAGGCCCCAGCCCGGCAGGATGCCGACCCGGGCATGGGTGTCGGCAAAGCGCGCATTGCTGGAGCAGATCAGCAGGTCGCAGGCGAGCGCCAGTTCGAAACCGCCCGTGATCGCCACGCCGTTGATCGCGCCGATCACCGGCCCGGAAAATTTTCCGATGGAGGTTACCGGGTCCTTGTCGTTGACGGTCGCATTGACGCCGCCCCCATCGCCGCCGACCGCCGAGCTGTCGCCGCCCAGTTCCTTGAGGTCGAGGCCTGCGCAAAACGCCTTGCCTGCACCGGTCAGAATGGCGACGCGGATCTCCGGGTCGGCTTCCAGCTTCTCGAAGGTCTCGGCAATCGCCTCGCGCAGTTCCCGCGACAGCGCGTTCATCGCGTTGGGGCGGTTCAGCGTGACGATGGCGGTTTCGCCTTCCTTCTCGACGAGAATGACGGGCTCGGACATGGGGCTCTCCCTCGGATTGGTTTTTCGTTGCTGTCCTGTGTAGCAGCGGGCTTCCGGGCGGGCAACGACGCTAGCCCAATACGCCGGCCAGCCCGACACCGATGAAGTTCGCGACCGCATAGCCGAGCACGCCCAGCATCACGCCGGGCATGACGAGCTGCCGCCAGCGCCGTCCCGCGGCCATCGCCGCCGCGGTTGCCGGCCCCAGCGTCACCGCGTTGGAAATCACCAGCATTTCCGCAAGGTCGATCCGGAAGAGCTTCGCGCCCGCAAGCGCGATGGCGAGATGCACGCCCGCCATGACGATCACAAAAGCGAAAATGGGCAGCGCCGTCTGCACCATCAGCATCACATCCGCGCCGGAGCCGATGACGCCGAAAAAGAGATACATGAAGAACATGCCGAGATCGAAACCGCCCTCCAGCCGGTGCATCGGCCCGGAAAAGATATTGGCGACCAGCAGCGCATTGATGGTGACGAAGAGCACGCCATATTGCGCGATGCCCAGAAGCGCCGCGGTCTGAAACCCGACGAAACAGCAGGCCGCCGCGATGAAAAGCTGTATGGCGAGCGCGCCCATATCGAGTTCGGGCCGCTTCGTTTCCTCTTCATGCTCTTCCTCATATTCCTCCGCTTCGATGATCTTGGAGGGGATAAGGCGCACCAGCCAGCGCCAGCCGGGCAGCACGAGCAGCAGCGTGATGAAGAGCGTCGCCACCACATTGTCGGCGGCGGCGGAAGCGGCCGTCAGCGCGCCGTTCTGCGAAAGGCCTGTCGCCTGCGACACGGCGGCGAAATTCATCGACCCGCCGATCCAGCTTGCGCCGAGCGAGGCCGCGACGAGGTTCCCCTGCGGTCCCATATCGATGAGCGCAAAGCCTGCGAAGACGCCCGCCACCGTCGCCAGCACGCAGATGACGAAGGCGATGGTGAGGTGTCCCGCTTCCGGCAGGATGCGTTTGAGGTCCGCCCGGAACAGCAGGAGCGGGATCGCCATCGGCACCACGATGCCCCACACCGCATCGTGAAAGGGCGAGCCGAACGGCACGACCCGGAGATTGGATAGCGCCATGCCGGCCAGGATCGTCAGGATGACGCCGGAGATCCATTGCCCGAGCCGGGTCTTCTCCGCCCAGAAGCCGAAAGCGGCAAGCCCCATAAAAACGAAAAGCAGGCCGAACGTGTTGTCGGCTGAAATAAGCGGCAATGACATGGAATTCCCCCGAAATGCAGTCCGCTACCTGACTAGCATCAACCGGGCGCGGCGTCATGCTTGCGCACGACGCTGCAATTTCCTCAGAGGCCGAACGTCACCGAAAGGGAGCCGAACTGGTCGGCCTTTTTCTGCCCGTAGAATTCCTTGGTGCGATAGACATTGGTCAGGCTGATCCGCACGCCCTGGAACACGGCCACGGCCCCCACCTTGAGGTCGGCGACGACAGGTTTCTTGTCGACGCTCAGGCTCTCCCGGAACGTGTTGCCGTCGAGAAAGATGTTGCGGCCCACGGCGCGCACATTGCCGCCCGCGAAGAGATACCAGTCGAAGGTACCGGGCGAGCTGCTCTCGAACCAGTCCGACCCGCCGTCATTGGGATAGATGCCCGTCGGGCCGAAATCGTCGGGCAGCGTCGGCCCGATGCGGAAGGTCGCCCCCGCGCCCGCATAGGTACTCACATTGCCGAGCGCTAGCGTGCCATAGGGAATGAAGTCGGTCGCAAAGCCGATCACGCGCGGGGTGGAAAGAAGCGGCGAACGCCACGCCCGCTCGAAGGTGAGGTTCACGCCGGGCTCGTTTTTGAGCTGGTTGTCCCAGCCATTGATGTGGCGGAAGCCGAATGTCTCGTGCCAGCCGTTCTGAACCGTCTCGCCAAGCGCGGCCGGGCCGACCATGCCGAGGTCGAGCTGCCAGCGATCCTGAAACGCCTCGTGACGGTCTGTTTTCAGCGTGCGTTCGCTTTGCAGCAGAAAGGTTAGGTGCAGCCAGCCCGCATAGGGCCGGTCATTGGGAACGGGCAATGCCGTTTCGGTGTCTTCCGGTGTGAAAATCGCCTGGCTGAGGCCGATCCCCACGCGATGGCGGGTCTTTTCCGTATCCACTTCCCCGTTGATGAGCGGCGGCGCCGAAACGCCCTTCAGCCAGTTCGGCAGGTCGCGGCGCGGGGCCGACAGCCAGGAGGCGCGTACACCGTTCGTGTAGTGCTTGTCGCTGCCGATGAAGAGATAGAAGTCATTGTCCGACTGGAAGGAAATGAAGCCGTTATCCTCCGCGGCGCGGGCGGGAAGGGCGGTCACGCCTGTCAGGGCGGCAAGCATGAGACCGGCAAGAACGGAAAGACGCATCGAACGGCTCCGGTGAGTTTACGGATAAGAGTTACGCAAAACGGCTTGACCTAACGGCAAGGCCGCCTGTCCAATACCCTTAAGCCAAATCAAAACCAAGAATAGTGGCGACAATCGCCACGGGGATAAACGGGAGGAATGGGACATGAATATGACGCAGGCCTTGCCGTCGCGCGAGGAAGCGGCGGCGAAGGGAATGGTTGTCGCCTGGCATGCGGCACAGGCGCCCGACCGGGTGGCCGTTATCTCCCGAATGGGAAGCCGCACATTCGGCGAGCTGAACGACCGCGCCAACCGGCTGGTG
>CAYSVF010000085.1:0-8602 GCA_964434415.1 uncultured Parvibaculum sp. | reverse complement strand
ATATATTATCTTAAAATGACTTTTTGAATGCAGAAAATAATCCAAAATATGATTTCAATTCGTTAGATGACATAAAGGAGGTAAAAAAAGTATAATGGAGAAAGTTGGATTGAGCGCATAATTTATTGTTTTTGAGGCCCCCTGGCATCTCCCATATTAACTTGCTTCTTCTTTATTAATTGTTTTGATTTATTGTCATCTCGAGTATTCGGTGGTTTTGACTCAGATCCATTGCTTGACTTATGTGTCCTGGCTTCCAGCGTTTTACAACACAATATCCGCATAAACCTTATGCAGCACGTTGATTTAATACTTTTTGATCTATGCTATTCCTGTATGATTTTGTAATATGTGTTATCGCATGTAAAGACTGGATGGAAGTGCTTTCAGATCTAGTCAAATATTTATCAGCTTGATCCACAAGATCAAGAGTTTCACTAGCATCGTTCACTAGCGCTTGTTGCAACTCTGTCCGAATGGTTCGTCTGATCTTGTGATAGTGGAATGTGGGTGGAATTGCCTGCCCCAGAAGATCGAGGTGCAGTTTAGCTGCTTCCATATGCTGTGAATACTGCATAACAGTTTCTTGTTTATTTTTTGAAACAGCTTATCCCTTTTCTCGAGAGCACCATCAAGTGATTCCTCCCACGAGAAATATGCTGATAATTCGTTGCAAATGTCAGCTAGTCCAAGCTTATTAATTACATAGTAGTTAGTTGATTTCAACGACTACATACCTATAACCACTCCTTATTATAGCAATCAAACAATGCAGAGAGTTTACAGGCAGAAGGTCAATAGTGAATTAAATGTCTACCACATCGATTTAAATTCTTGATTGCATTATTCTCAGGTATTAATCCTAATCAGAATTTAGGTCGGATTCAGATGTTAGAATTATAAAACTCTAATATAGAAGAGCATTATTGTACTGGATAGCACAAATGATGTGGTATCTTCCGTTCTTCATTGTGCAACGATTCATTTTGATGATTCAGAGAACCGATGAACCCACCATCACTTCTAGTGGCTCTGTACCATTTTGTCCAACTGGTAAGATACGTCGTTTTTGCTATGTGACTCTTCCTCGTTCCACCCTGAGCCGCAATATGGTCAAAATGAATACCAGGCAAAAATCCAGCAACTAAACCATGGAAGTGCCATGCCCTAGCAAAGAAATCGTGTTCATCCCAACCAAGATAGAAATTTTCCTCGTCAAAATAACGTAACATTCTGACATAGCGCATTTTAAGGAGCAAAGGACCACGATTACAAGTATCCCTGACATAGAAAGTACACGGAGCCCCTCTACGAGTCCCACAATCCAATCCAATATTGTCGTTGTCATGCCAAGTCTTATAACTAGTAGCACAACGGGCAGAGACGCCAACAACATCATCATAGGCTAAAACTGGACCCGCAAGCTTTGCGTTCCAGTAGTCTTGCTTGATCAACATATCATCCTGAACCAAAATAGAAAAATTTCCCGAACTCTGCTGAAGACCCAAATTTGTTGAAGATGTTTCAAAGAGTGGAGTTTTTTGCTCTATCAATCTGATATTTTGAATCTGATCACAATAAACATGAGTCTCAGAAGAGAAGCTGCATCCATGATCCAACAAAGCTTTTTCTACGAATTCTATACTGCGGTCAATGCAGTAATCAAATACTATAATGAACTCCCAGCTACCTTTGGTATGTATGAGCAGTCTAGAGACAACTTCATGTATAATGTCCTCTTGATTAAATACGACCAAAATTATGGAGTATTCTACGGGCGTTATATCAACTCCCTTTTGTGAGGTCGATGAACGCAACAGGCAGGGTGCCATCTCTCCATTTACGGCAGAAGGATGATTGACTAAACCCAATTTGTCCAACGAACTCGTACATGTTGGATGTTGTTCTAAATACCATGTATCATTGCAAGTGCAGAGCCAATGTGGGTGCAAAAATTCAAATATATCCGGTGAGTTTTGATGCACAAGGCTCACATGCATATTGGATTTTATGTTACCCGTGGCATTCCATTTGATAAGGACATATAAGGATAATGAAAAGCTATATATACATATGAAATATGCAGTTGTTCTCAATCCCAGGTCGCGCATTTTAAGCTCCAAAAATTCAGAGACAAGCCTTCATAATTAGTTTCAGTACTAGTAGTCGGGGAACATGTCTCGATAGGAAACGTTGCGTAAAATATTTATTTGATTTCATGTGGAGTGCTTATCTTTCGCATGATGAAAGATTGTATGTAGGGATGTAGTTGTAAGACTATACAACAGGTCGTATGACTACAACAAGGAAGGGTTGACAGAACCAAGAATTTGAAACAATTTCGTGGATTTGGTTGCCACGAAGGAAACATCTCTTGAGCCTCTTCATCTCCTTCAATCTGAATATCTTATGACGGGCATCATGGAGTGTGACATTGTCCCTCGGACAGAAGAGAACTACAAAGATAAAACACTATATAGTTCACAGTCTAAATTTTTAATTTCTATATTAACAAATCCAATGTTTTCATTTACTTTTTCTTCGTTCGTTTGCCCTACAGGAGAAAAGTTCATGGAAGGAGCTTTAGCATAGTTCTTCATGATGCATTAAGAACCCTATGACATAAGACAACGCCCTAAAAGTCATTAAAGACTGTGTTTCAATGAATCATTTATATTGGAGGTTGGGGGAAAGAAGTTGATTATCTGCGCAAGTCCCTAAAATCCAGAAAAACAAATTTTGTATATTAAATTGTGATTTTTAAACTGCTGCAAAACTATTATCATAAGACGAAACTCAAAAAAAAAAAACCCTGAAAACCCTAAGATTTGCAAGGAAGGATAATTTTCATGGAGAAAATGGAAATTGTGGGAATATCCATCTGTCAAGCCTTACATCCGTATTCCATTTTCTAGGCAGTACAAGTGAATAAGTTTAAATAGAAGGAATCAGGCGTATAGCTAAGGTGATCCAAAGTCAAAAAGTATAACGAGACTGATTGCTGAACTCATCTTTACATCGAGTTATAGAAAACCCTAGAAGTTACAACCAAAAAACGTATTTAGGGTTTTAGGGTTTCAAGAGGAGCGGATTGTTGAACAAAATGATACGAAGATTACACCAAGGTTACAATTCTAGTTTGCTTGATAACATCAGTCTCGTTAAACAAACAAAAAGAAGAAATATTAATTGATAAGTAAAGTTGAAGTTTTGGAGGGAAAACTCCAACCAATACCACATATTCACCAACTGTTTCAAAATGAGTCGCAAAGCATAGCCATGCAGATCTACCTCCAACTATGACTCCACTATCTATCTTAATTTTAAGCGTATAAGTTTTCAGCAAACTTATACGCTTCTCCTTTTGATTACCACAGCATCTTCAAACCAATCTATGGACTCGATGCATGAGGTCATTGTTGCCAAAAATGAATAGGAGGTCTTGACTAAGCGCCTGGACCTAAGATTTTGAGCGATATTTCCGTTGGCAGTTAAAGCGACGGATGCTTCTGTCAACATGTCGAAAGTCGAGAACTTGGTAATCAGAGTGTCAGAAACGGAACTTTCTAAATCTTCAATCACATAAACTCCTCCTGGCGCCAAGCTTTTACAGAATAATTCTGCAAATGTCTTAATTTGATGCTTTGGTACATGAGATCCATCGTCCACAATCATATCAAACGGTCCAATGTCGACAATTCCATTCAAAATTCCCTGGTCTACTTGACTTCCGATAATAATATGATCTTCAGCTAGAACACCTGCTGATGCTATTCGTTTAGCACATGGATCTATATCAAGAACATAAATGTCAGCTTTTGGCAGCAGATGCTTCCAAACTTTGACGGAGCGACCCTCGGTATACTTTCCTTGCATATTCTTACCATAAGAAAACTCGTTTATACAACCAACCCCTATCTCCAGCATTCTAAAATTTTCTTTCGTATAAATAACATCTTTCAAGTATTTGGAATACATAATTGAGTACATCTTATGCCCTAACTTGTCATCTCCGTAGAGTTCAAAAATCTCTCTTACCCTATCGACACCTCGAAATTCACTCAATTGGCGATGTTGGTTTGCATCCCAATTTCTATTCCCTATCCAAAATAGAAAAAAAGAAAGCGAACACATAGTCGCGAATACTGTCCAATTCCTTATTTGATGTCTGGAACTCTGAAGCTTCATTATGCACTGCAAATCCTTGAATACAATAAGTTTTCGGCTGGTATTTCCTTTCAATTCTTATTGCAGAAGTCAATCAGTAATAACCAACCCAGCTATAGTGTGTGGACCCGAGGGAAGAGTTGACTAGAAAAAATTGCGATAATACACCTTCCTAGATGAAATAGATATGGTTTGCTTGTTTGGACCGGGCCTCATCTCCTCTGGTATTGTTATGAATGAATGTCTAATCCTTCTTCCTTGTTAAAGTTGGAATAAGAGAATTAAAATGCGAAAAGAAATAATGGCCTTTCCGACTTTTGTTTCCAGTAAGAACTTTGCACGGATTTACCAACGAAAGCAAACAAGACCGGTCCCGCCTTTACGCTCGATGGGAAATCTGGGGTATGCCAGCGACAAGTGTTGCATCGGCTGTTATGAGTTCACCCTTTCCTACTTTCTTTTCATCCATACATATGGCTCGTTACCTTCTGGTAAAAGGGTTTTTTCAATTCAATATCTTTTAATACAGAACTAAGTCCTCAATCAATCCAAACACTTAAAGATCAATCCAACATTCCACCGCAATAACTCCCCAATTCATAACATTTGGTGGAGCTATCCGGAGGAAATGGAAACAGTTGGAGGTAACAGATTGACAATCAAGGAAGTACCAAGGGTTCCAATAACCATTCATACGATTAAGGATAAACCTACAAAACGGGTTGACCTTGGGATTATGCCGATGCAACAACATGACATCCTATTGGGTTGGGACGCTATCTTTAACACTTTAAACATCCAACATGACTTAACAATAACCACCAGGAAGGGGGATATGATTCAGCAGTGGTCGACACCTGACACCGAAAGGGTGACTCCAATCTCCTGGAGATAACTTAAGAAGTCTAGTAAATGTCCAACATCCCAAGTTTACTTAGCAAGCATTAACTATGATGATGCAACAAATATAAACGACTGTGGGCCATTGGATATGGAATTCGTCCAGACGCACCCAAACATATTTGCCAATGAGCTGCCTTGTTTTCAATACAAGTCGGGAATGGTACAACATGCAATCCAAATCCAAGAAGGGGCTGAAATCCCTTGCACGAAGTTGAGGAGATTTTCTCCAAAAGAAGCCGAAGAGATCAGTTGGCAAGTAAAAGAGCTCATCTCGAAAGGGTTCTTTCAACCCTCCAAATCACCATTCGGTGCCAATGTAATGTTGGTCAGGAAGCACGATTCAACCTGGGGATTTTGCATTGATTATCGCGCTTTAAAGGTAGTTACCGTTCCCACGGCCTAAATTGCATGGGCAAATCCAATACTTTCAGCAAGCCAAGTACTTTTGAACTTTTGATCTGACACAAGGATATTACCATATTGCAATCCGCCCGAGAGGCAAACCCAAGACAGCTTTTCGGACGGCAGATGGAGTTTACGAATGAAATGTGATGCCTTTTGTCTTAATCAATGCACCCTCTACTTTTTAGCGGTTGGTCAACGTGATTTTTGCTCCTTACCTATGCAAATTCGTATTAGTATATCTGGGCAACATCCTTGTATATAGCTCAACTGTCGAAGATCACCAAAGCCATTTAGAATTTGTGGCACAGTTGCTGGAAAAACATCACTTGATAGCCAAACCCAAGAAAACAGAATTACTCAGACGGTATATTAGGTACTTGCGTATGGACATCGATGGATCTGGAGAGTTCACAACAAGTTCCCCAGCCAAGGACATCCAAGGGAAAGTAGAGACTTGGCCAGTTCCGCTCAACATCAAGCAGTTACAACAATTCTTGGGATTCATAAACTTCTATAGACAATTCATACCTCAATAAGAGCTGTTAGTTACTTATTGTGCCTTAAAGCTATTCAGAGCATACATTTGGGGGGCCAAAACTGTGGTTTTACACACGGATCATCATAGCTTATCGCATCTTTTGACACAGAAGGACCTTTCTAGCCGGCAAGCTAGGTTTTTCGATTTCTTCGCAGATTTCGAGTTCGAAATTAAATACATTGGGGACCTCAAAACCATGCGGATGCGTTGTCGCGAATCCGTAATGGGCCGGCTTTATGTTATGTAGATGTAGTGTCTCCAATCGTATGGGCAGATATTAAAGCGAAAATTCAAGAGCTCAGTAAGACAGATCAAGAATATCAGCACTTACTCAAAACAGCTCATCAAGGTATTTCCCAGTATAGAGTCATAGATCACCTGCTATATTATTAATCAGATTCAAATAAACCTTTGGTAATGGTCGTACCCAATAATCCAGAACTCAAAACCCAGATTATTAAAGAGGCACATGATTCCTTGTATGCTGGGCATAAGGGCTAAACAGCCACCATTGTGTTCATAAGAAAATATTTCACTTGGCCAGATTTGGATGCTACAGTGAAGCAGTATATTCAACGCTGTGATACCTGTCAGAAGCATAAACGGGTCTATGCTAGTAACCACGGTTGAATGTATCCCTTGCCTACCCCTTCTCAACTATGGAATGTCGTGGGAATCGAATTCGTAGCAGGGTTCCCCGTACCAAGAGAGGCCAGGATGCGATTATGATAGTGGTGGATCACCTAACCAGAATGGCTCATGCTATTCCCTGCCGTATAAGCATTACGGCACAAGAAACGGCCGAGCTATTTGTCAAAGAGATTTTCAGATTGTATGGACTCCCAACGGCGATAGTCTTAGACCGAGGTTCCCAATTTAGGCTTTTGGGGTTTTAGGACCAAAACTTCGCAGTTTTGGAATACGATGTTTACTTAATTAGGCACAAAACTACGATTAACCTCGGCCTACCATCCACAAACCAACGGACTTACAGAACTGATTAATGGATCAATCTTGCAAACTTTGCGCATCCTCTGTGCACAACAACCCGCTCAGTGGGATCAAATTTTAGCTTTGGCAAAGTTTGCCTACAACAAAGCCACACACACGATAACGCGTCAGACACCGTTCTATCTCAACTACGGAAGTTGCAGTACCGCTTTCCCTGGTAAATGCAGCTTCAATTGACCCACTATGAAAGGAAAATCCCTTAGCGACGAGGGCGTTGAATGAATTGAAGAAAGCATGGGATAAAGCTCACGAGGCAGTATCTCTTACCTAACAAAAGATGGCTCAGAGGTACAACCGAACTGCCAAACGAGATCCCTACGTTGCGAGAGATAAAGTCCTTTTGTCTACCGCCAATCTTAAACTCAAAGGGTATGATTTCCCAAAATTCTACTGTCTGTTTGTAGGACCTTTTATGGTTCACGAAGTGGGTAATAACACAGTCCGCCTAGTAGTACCTGGAGCCTTATCAGAATTTTTCTCGATTAAAAGGGTCAAGCTATATCAGCATTCTAATCGAACAACAAACTGAGGTCTTACCACCTTCAAAGCTGACTAATCAGCAACAATCGGTTCACTGGGTTTACCCTAAAAGATCTCGCATGAGCATATCACACTTGCATTCACATCAATACAGACCTATGGATACCAGGCGTGGAAGGAAACAATGGAGAGATTTTCAATTTTAGTACTAATTGAGGCATAGCATTTTCAGAGACCACAAACATGTCGACGAACAAGTAACATCTCGTGTGGTCAATGCTTCCTTACCGTTTGTGGCAGCGTGTTCGAAGCTTTGAAAGCATCATCATTCCCATCCCTGCAAATGTTTGGGAAAGCTAGCACCTTGGTTCCATCTTTTTCCGAATTGCAAGTGGAGTTACAGGAAACAGTGTATCCTGACTCAAAAGGGTAAGCAGATTTAGCACATCAGGCTTCGGAAAAAATTCTGTTTGATTTTCTCCGAACAATCTGTGTATACATGAACGTGTCACACAAAATTTCAGCTGAAATAACCCTTTTATTTCCTGATATGTGGATGTTGTGCAACCGTGTGCACTTCCTTCCTCATCAGCGGAAATAGCAAATCAAAGGGTTTCAGATTCCGATTTGCCCTGAAAAATATGCTTTTGAGACTCTGTTTCTTCCGCATATCCCTGCACCGTGGTGATCTATGCACGTGAGACAAAATGGATATCTTCTGTGATTTAGCAGTATTTCAATAAATTTGCCTGCATAACCGAGAAAGGGAGTAGAACCCCGAAATGTACGTTTTCGTCCTCCGACAATCACAGGGACAGGCCTATATTCGACCTGTAACAAAAATATTAGAATGCTCCGGGATGAATATGGAACAGAAAATCTCTCTCTCAAGCGTCTAGATAATAAAAAAGTCAATGCTTTGTTAAAACATTGATTCATTGCTAATGGCGCCGAACGCTCGCTGCAATCGAAATAAATAGAATTTATCCAAAAAGCGAAAAACCACCCCTTGAAAGACAATTTTTCATAAGATGCCCAATGTTATTGTTACAGCACACGGCTAAAGAGAGTGACACTCACAGGAGAGAGAATTCTTAG
>CAYSVF010000084.1:0-8662 GCA_964434415.1 uncultured Parvibaculum sp. | reverse complement strand
CCAGTTTCGCCGACAGCGCGTCATAGGCGCCCGGCGCCACAATGATCCCCGGTGCGGCCAGCAATTGGTCCAGCGTTTTCGTCTCGCTCATATCGCTTCTTTCTTCTTCGTCCCGCCACCTGCATCCAGCAGCGGCGCCTCTCCCCAATCGGCGGCGAGAAGCCCGGCAAGCCTGTCCACCGCGCCCTCGCCCAGCCGCTCATCCAGCAGCGCTTCCAGTTCCTCCACCACCTTCAGCGCCTCCTGCCGCATGGCTGCGCCTTCGGGGTCGAATTCGACAATCTTGCAGCGCTTGTCCTCCGGGTCGGGAAGCAGGCGGACCAGCTTCTTCTCCTCCAGTTCCCTGAGCGCGGTGTTCATGGACTGCCGCGTCACGCCGATCAAGCGCGCCAGCTCCGAAGGGCGGCTCACGCCCGCATGCACATACATCATGGTCATGGATTCAAGGCGGCGCACCCCGCCCCAGCCGCGCTTGTCCAGATTGCGCTGGAGCGCCCCGTCGAACCACATGAACCGGGTCAGAAGCTGGGCCATCAAAAGACCGGACTGGCGCGCCATTCAAGAAACCTCACTTGCATGATTTGTCAGTTTATCTTACGTTTTTTCCAACGATGCAATGGGAGGGAGCCAAATGCCGCGTTTGAGAGAGGTCGGAAAGGCCGATGCCGATCCGTTCGCCCAGCAACTTTACAAGATGCTGTTCGGCGACCGCGACCCGGTGAAGGAGCCTGGCACCGCCACGGGCACGCCCGGCAATTGGTGGACCGTCTTCGCGCTGGTGCCGGATGCCTTCAAGCACACCACGGAAGGCTTCCAGTTCTATCGCAGCCCCAATCGCAAGCTCGACCCGAAGTTGCGCGAACTGGGGCAGATCCGGGCCGGTTTCGCCCGCGGCTCACAGTTCGTCTTTTCGCAGCACTGCAAGGCCTGCCGCGATGTGGGCTTTACCGAAGAGCAGATCGAGGCCATTCCGCACTGGCCGATCGCCGATTGCTGGGAGCCCGTGGAGCGCGCCTTGCTGGCCTATACCGACTGCCTGGTCCTGCAAGGCGGACGCGTACCGGAAGCAATCTTCGATGAAATGAAGAAGTACCTCTCCGACGAGGAGATTCTCGAATTCACCTATGTGACCTGCACCTATGAAATGCACGCCACGATGAGCAAGGCGCTCCGGCTTGAATATGACGATGTCGATGAGAGAATTGTCGAGGTCGCCGCACCGGAAGGCAGCTCGACCGATGTGATGAGCATGGTCGACACGGACAAGGCGGACACGCAAAAGGGAGGAGACTGAACGATGGGTTATCATCATCTGGCGCTTGCCACACGCGACATGAAAGCCATCCACGACTTCTATGAAGGCGTGATGGGATTCCAGCTCGTGAAAGTGGAAGTCGGCCCCTCGCCGCAGGGCGGCTGGGCCAAGCATTTCTTCTACCGCATGGAAGACGATTCCAAATTCATCGCCTTCTGGGAAATGCATGACATGCCGGGTACGGAGAATTTAGAGACCAATCTCTCCAGGGCGGCGGGCGTGCCGGACCATATCAACCACATTTCCTTCGACGTGAAGGACATGGACGAGCTTCAGGCGCGCAAGCAGCGTTGGCTCGATGCCGGTCACGATGTGCTCGAGATCGACCATAACTGGTGCTATTCGATCTACACCAAGGACCCGAACGACAATTTCGTCGAGTTCTGCCTGACGACCGGCAGCTTCACCGATGAAGACCGGAAGAATGCGCTTGGCGCGCTCACGTCGGAAAAGCCGGAATTCTCCAAGCCGCCGGCGAATATCCTGACACACAGCGCGAAGGCGAAGGAAACGGCCAACGCCTGACCGCCGCCACCGGAACCCATTGTCGAGAAGGGAGGAAGCAGGATGAAAGACCTGCTTATGCCCTGGTATGGCGAGATCAAGTTCCTGCACTTGATCTTCGTCGCCATCTGGGCGTTTTCGACCGCCGTCGCCTATCAGAACTATGTGCTACCGGCCTTCCGCAAGGCGTTCGACAATCCCGACGACGCAGACGCCCTCGCGCATCGCAACAAGATGATCGAGGCCTTCGACCGGGGCGTGGTACTGGAGCATGTGGCCTTTCCGATGGTGCTCCTGACGGGGCTCACGCTCCTTTGGCTCGGCGGCTGGTCGCCGGAAACATCCGGCTGGCTGGCGGTGAAGCTTGCCCTCGTCCTTCTCGTTTTCATTCCGATGGAGATCGTGGACTATCGCATCTCGCATTTTTCCCGGCCGAAGCGCGAGATGCGGCTCGCAGGCGATATGAAATCCTACGAGGCCGCCATCGCCTTTCACTGGCGCTTCCTGCGGGTCAGCACGGTTCTCGTGGTCACCACCATTCCGGCAGCGATCTTTCTGGCCGTGGTGAAACCGTTCTGACGCCTAGAGCGGCCAGTTGAAGCTCCAGCCGATCCGAACCTCTTCCGCCTCGTCATCGGTATCGGACAGGCGCGCGCGCAGGCTGGTGCTGAAAGGCAGGGCCCTCGCCTTCAGCCTTACACCGGTTTCCACCGCATGGATGAAATGGCGTGTGGCGGCCGCCCCTGCCGCGGCGGCGCCATAGACGATCCGGTCCAGCCGCCATTGCGACGAAATCGAGGAATAGGGTTCGATCGCGGCGAAATATTCCGTCGGCGCCACCTTCACCGTCAGACGGCCTGCGCCGGTGGCCCGCTTACGGATGCGGGTTTCACTGACCCCGTCCCGGTATGCGGCGACACCGATCCGCGCCGCATCCAGGCTGCCCGACGGGGTGAAGACGAAGCGTCCTTCCTCGTCCAGCTTCCACCGCGCCCTGACACCCGCCCCGCTCAGCCAGCCTTCGCCCGCATAGCGTTCCGCGCCCTCCGGCTTTTCCACCCGGTCTTCCCGCCAGCCGTAACCGCCATATATCCGAATGCGCGTATGTCGTTCCGGCACCCATGCGAGGTAGGGCGTGACGAGCCATGCCCGGCCGTTCAACGCGGCGCGCGACGCGGTCGCCATGCGATGGGTTTCTTCCCATGTCAGGATCGCGCCGGTTTCCCAGTTATCGGCGAGCGGATAGGCGATGCCGCCACTCGTTGCGAGGCGTCGCGTCGTCTGCCCGACTTTCCAGGTGCCCGCGGTATGCGCCCAAAAGTTCACATCCTTGCCATTGCCCAGCGCGAGGCTGCTCGGCGCGAGGTGCCGCCAGGCAAGGCCGGAGACGAATTGCGCAACCGGCATAAGGTCGACCGGCGAGGGCGTTGCCGGTCTTTCCGGCCGCAGCAGCGGCATCGGCGACGACCTCGACGCGACCTGCCGAGCTTCGCGGATCACCTTGCCCGTCGCATCCTCTTCACTCTGCCGGGCGTCGCGGCGCCAACGGTCGCGCATGGCGAGTTCCTCGCCCGATGCCCAGCCGAACCGTGCGCTGAGCGGAGCCTTGTCGCTCGCGGCGAGAGGCAGCATCGCTCCGCCGATCGCCTCGCGATAGCGGGCGGCGCGATCCTCCCCAAGCCGACCGTCGGCCTCGTATATGCCGATCACCGCCTGCTGCCAGCCGCGTACTATCCGGCGGATGAAGCCGAGATAGGCGCGCTCGCTGCCGAAATTCGCCGTCTGCGCGGCGGGCGGCTCGCGATCGGCGGCCGCCGCCATCGCCGCATATCCCGCCTGCCACCCCTTCGCCGCCGCCTCGGCATAGGCATCCTCGAAGACGGAGGCCGGACGGCCCGTCATGCGCGCGGCGACTTGCGGATCGCAGCCGGTGCACTTCGTCGCCTCGCGCAGCCTTGCCGCACTCATGCCCGGCACTTCGTGAATATCGGGCAGCGCGGAGAGATCGATTTGAGGTCCGCTTGCCGCCACAAAGCTCAGCCCGGCGGAAGGGGCGCCGGTCTTGTCTTCCACCGCGCGCTCGAGCGCATCGAGATGCAGGGAGATGAGGCTGTTCTGGTCGGCAAAGATGTAGCTGTCGGGCGCGTTATCGGGCGCAGCGAGAGCGCCGCCCGCGCAAACGGACGCCAACAGACCCGATAATGCGAAGACCGACACAGCTCTGTGCGTCATGAATCCCGTCAGCCCGGCAATGTGTCATGATCGGGCCCTGCCCATCATGGGCACGGAGGCACCTTCGCCATGAGAGCATCGGCGGTGCCTCCCTCAAAACCCTTTCGGGACCGATACGATAAAAACAGGGCAATTTTTGATCTCGGGCAAGCGGATCGGGCCGACCTTACCATAAGCAGGGACCCGGCCGTCTATCCCGGTACGGATAAACTCAAGGACACCCTAAAAGCTCGGCGGCGTGCAAGCGGAGACGACGACGCAGTCGATTGTGCCTGGATTGCGGAAGCGATGCGGCAGACGGCTGTCGAAATAGAAGGCATCGCCCGCCACGAGTTTGCGCACCTCGCCGCCTACGGTCAGCTCCATCACGCCGGAAATCACGATGCCGCATTCCTCGCCCGCATGGGAGAGCATCTCCTCGCCGGTGTCGGCGCCGGGCACATAGCGCTCATGCATCATCTGGATGGAACGGCCCCGCGTGTCGCGGCCCACCAGCCGGAAGCTCACATCGCCCTTGGAGATTTCGCGCAGTTCCTTCGCCTCATAGAAGACCTTGCGGCGCGGTTTCAGATCGAGGGTCAGGAAATCGGCAATCGAGATCGGAAAGCCGCCCAGCACCTTCTTCAGCGACCCAATGGAGGGGCTTATGCGGTTCTGCTCGATGAGCGAGATGGTCCCGTTGGTGACGCCGGCGCGCTTGGCAAGTTCGCGCTGCGAAAGCCCGTGCATCTTGCGCAGCTCTTTCAGCCGCGAACCGATATCGGGCACGTCGTCGCCCGCCTCCGCGGTTTCCCCGCCGGGGGGCGCCGGTTTGTCGCTTGCGCCGTGGGCGCGTCTGAAATCACCTGCCATGCGTTTAAGATACTAGACGCGACGGGCAAGTCACGCATGAAAATACCGCCGTACCGCCTTGCTTTCGGGTGGCGGGAATATTTCAATCGGTTAGTTTCCCATGACAGATTTTGTATCGCGATTGCCTCAAGGAGACCGCATTATGAGCGCCGATGCCCCCGCGCCGAACGATCTTGAAAGCTTTTGGCTTCCCTTCACGCCCAACCGGCAGTTCAAGCGTGAACCACGCCTGATCGCCCGCGCGAAGGACATG
The DNA here is from genome assembly GCA_964434415.1 of uncultured Parvibaculum sp. Taxonomy (GTDB): domain Bacteria; phylum Pseudomonadota; class Alphaproteobacteria; order Parvibaculales; family Parvibaculaceae; genus Parvibaculum. The sequence goes on along the minus strand of CAYSVF010000084.1, from coordinate 3,506 downwards.
CATTATTACAAGACCGACGGCGGGCAGGTGCTCGATGCGACGGCCGGGCTTTGGTGCTGCAATGCGGGCCATTGCCGGGAGCCCATCGTCTCCGCGATCCAGGCCCAAGCGGCGGAGCTCGATTTCGCGCCGTCCTTCCAGTTCGGCCACCCGAAGGCCTTCGAGCTTGCCAGCCGCATCGCGCAGCTCGCGCCGAACGACCTCGATCATGTGTTCTTCGCCAATTCCGGTTCGGAAGCGGGCGACACGGCGCTCAAGATCGCGATTGCCTATCACCGGATGAACGGCGAAGGCAGCCGCACCCGCCTCATCGGCCGCGAGCGCGGCTATCACGGCGTCGGCTTCGGCGGCATTTCGGTCGGCGGCATGGTCGCCAACCGCAAATTCTACGGCCCGCTGCTCTCCGGCACCGACCATATCCGCCACACCTATAACCGCGACGAGCAGGCCTTCACCATCGGCCAGCCGGAATGGGGTGCGCATCTGGCCGACGACCTCCAGCGGCTGGTGGAGCTGCATGACGCCTCCACCATCGCGGCGGTGATCGTGGAGCCGATGGCCGGCTCCACCGGCGTGCTGCCGCCGCCCAAGGGCTATCTGGAACGGGTACGCGAGATCTGCGACCAGCACGGCATCCTGCTCATTTTCGACGAAGTCATCACCGGCTTCGGGCGCCTCGGCCATGCCACGGCGGCCGAACGCTTCGGCGTCACGCCGGACATCCTCACCTTCGCCAAGGGCGTCACCTCCGGCACCGTACCGATGGGCGGCTGCATCGTGCGCAACCACATCTACGAAGCCTTCCAGACCGGCCCCGACCACGCCATCGACCTGTTCCACGGCTACACCTATTCGGGCCATCCCATGGCCTCGGCGGCGGGCCTTGCCACGCTCGACCTCTATCGGGACGAAGGCCTTTTCGAACGCGCCCGCGCGCTGGAGCCGAAATTCGCGGAAGCGGCCATGGCGCTGAAGGATCACCCGCTGGTACTCGATATCCGTACCATCGGCCTTGCCGTCGGCTTCGACCTTCAGCCGGTGGACGGGCTGCCGGGCAAGCGCGGCTTCGACGTCATGCGCGATGCATTCCATAACGAGAACATCATGCTGCGCGTCTCGGGCGACACGCTGGCCATGTCGCCGCCGCTCATCGCGGAAGAGTCCCATGTCGCGGAGATCTTCGAGAAATTCCGGAACGTGCTGGACCGGGCGGGCTAACCCCCGGAAAACAGCTCGAAAACAGGCGAAAACACAGGGCGAAGGGGTGCGACACTTTGGCAGACCCCTTCCCCCTTTCCGCCCCTTGCGGGCGGGGGTGGCGGAACCCACCTAAGCATTGTTCCCTCTGATAGTAACGGGACCGGCCCCTCCCCTCCCCCTCAGGCCGGTCCCGATATCAAACCCCTCGCAGCTCCCCCCTGCGAGGGGTTTTTATTTCAATCGTTGGCGCCGGATTTCTGCCTCGACTGGCGCTCGGCGAAACCGAAAATACCCTTGGACATGAGCGAGGCTTCTTCCTTGCGGCGCTTGCCGTAAACCTCGGCGCGGGCGGCATGGGCCTCCCGGCTGTCGGGCTCGGCCAGCGCGGCCATTTCAGCCAGATGGCAGGCAAGCCGCAACTCGCCCTTTTCGGCCAGCTCCCGGGCCCGCGCGACAAGCGCCGCATTGCCGCCGGCCAGCGCCGCCACTTCTGCGGCCACCGCCGCGTCCGGCGCGGGCTTCAGGCGCGAGGGATTACCGTCATACCAGCCACCGTATAGCCGCCAGATATTGTGAATGATGAATTCCGGCTCGTCATAGACAGGCTTGAGGTAGGGCTTGTCGAAATAGCTGGCGGGCAGCTTCACCCCGTGAATGATCTCGTCGAGCCGCGCGCCAGCATTCATCATCTCCAGCGACTGGCTCACGATCTCTTCCAATGCGCTGGCGATGGTGTCGAGCACGGAGGCGATACGCGCCTTGCCCGCGATGGGAAGGCCGTGCGCGGGCAGCAGCAATTCCGGCTCGTAAGCCATCATGGCACGAAGCGCGTTGGCCCATTCCAGCGGGTAGCGCTGCACCTTTTGCGGATTGCCCGCGTTCGGGAAGACCCAGGTCACGAAATCGCCGGAGCAGATCGCCTTGTGCTCGGGCACCCAGGCCCAGAGATGATCGTCCGTTTCGCCGATGGCGTGATGCAGCTCGAAGCTCGTATCGCCTGCCTTGAACGACATGCGATCGCGGAATGTGAGATCGGGGTTCACCCAGGGGTCGGGCCCGAAGCGGCGATGCGACGGGCCGGTGCCCTCGCCCATCCTCAGCTCTTCGGCGGGAGCGAACTGGCGCGCATTGATCGTGAAATTGTAGTCGTTGGTCAGCTCATAGCGGCGGAAGCGCGGGACCACGTTTTCATGCCCGATCACCCGCGGCTTCTTCGCCTTGTTCTCCTGCGCTTCGCAGAGAAAGCAGCCCGTGCCGCCCACATGGTCGGCATGGCCATGGGTGTAACAGATGTTGGAGACGGGCTCGTCGGTCCAGCGACGCAGCGATTTCTTCACGCCATCGGCAAAGGCTTCGAGGCTCGTATCGAAAAGCACGAGGCCGTCGCCGGTGCGGAACGTCACCACGTGGGAAAATGCCTCGATGAGCGCGATGCCGTCGCCGACCTCGGACAGCTCGGTGGTGGGACGGTTGATAAGCCCCGCGCCCTCATAGATGTCGTTGTCGATAAGGCGCGCCGAAGTTTCCAGAAGGTCGGTCATCGGTCTCCATCCCTGCAATTGTGTCTGGTGCGGGGAGAGGTTCCGTCAGGGCCGTTCAGATGTCACGCGCCACCTTCGTGTATTTCGTATTACGAAACGCAATCTGAAAAACCCTTTTATTTCTTCTGCTTGAGTCCGATCATCTTTGCGATCAGCTTGTCCAACATGCGTGGCGGCAGGTAGCGCGTCATCATTTGCTGGATGAAGGGATCGGGCGAGACCTCATAGCGCGTCTTGGGCGCGCGCGTCGACAGCGCGTTCATGATCACCTCGCCCAGATATTCCGGCTTGAGGCCCTGCCGCCCCTGCGCCACGAAATTGGTCTGGAAGTTCTGGAGGATGTCGAGATAGGGGCTGTTTGAATAGGGCGTGATGTCGATCTCCTCCGCCTTGTCCCAGATATTGGTCCTGACCGCACCGGGCGCGACGACGACGACATCGATGCCGAAAAGCATGAGTTCGCGCCGCAGCGCTTCCGACATGCCTTCCACCGCGAATTTGGAGGCCGAGTAGGGACCGAGGAACGGAAAGGCCCGCCTGCCCCCCACCGAGCTGATATTGACGATGCGGCCCGGCTCGCCCTTGAGGTCGGGATCGGTGCCGAGCAGCGGCGCAAAGGCCTGCGTCGTCAGCAGCGGCCCCATCACATTCACTTCGAGCTGCGTGCGCACATCGTCGGGATTGATTTCTACAAGCGGGCCGGACACCGCGATGCCCGCATTGTTGACGAGACCGAAAAGCTTTTGACCGCCGAGCTTTTCACGC
>CAYSVF010000083.1:0-8685 GCA_964434415.1 uncultured Parvibaculum sp. | reverse complement strand
GATGACACGTGTAGCAGTTGTGACCGGCGGAACGCGCGGTATCGGCCATGCCATTTCGGTGGAACTGAAGAATGCGGGCTTCGACGTGGCGGCGACCTATGCCGGCAATGACGAGGCCGCGAAGAAGTTCACCGACGAGACCGGCATCAAGACCTATAAATGGGATGTCGGCGATTACGATGCCTGCGTCGAGGGCCTGAAGAAGGTTGAGGCCGAGCATGGCCCCATCGACACGGTGGTGAACAATGCGGGCATCACGCGGGATGCAATGTTGCACAAGCTGACGCCGCAGATGTGGCGCGAGGTCATGAGCGCCGATCTCGACAGCATGTTCAACATGTGCCAGCCGGTGATCTCGGGCATGCGCGACCGCGGCTTCGGGCGCATCGTCAACATCTCGTCGATCAACGGCCAGAAGGGCCAGATGGGCCAGACCAATTACTCCGCCGCCAAGGCGGGCGTGATCGGCTTCACCAAGGCGCTGGCGCAGGAAGTGGCGCGCAAGGGCGTGACGGTGAACTGCATCGCGCCGGGCTATGTCGATACCGACATGGTCGCCGCCGTGCCGGAAAAGGTGCTGGAAGGCATTATCGCCACCATCCCCGTCGGTCGTCTCGGCAAGGCGGAGGAAATCGCGCATTGCGTGAAGTTCCTGGTGGCCGAGGATGCGGGCTTCGTCACCGGCGCCACGATCACGGCAAACGGCGCGCAGTACATCGCGGGCTGAAGGCTGTCATTGTTGAGAAAATACCTCGTCATGGCCCGGCTTGTCCGGGCCATCCACGTCTTCAGGCGAGTGGAAAAAGACGTGGATGCCCCGCATGAAGCGGGGCGTGACGGTAAAGGGAAGTCCTATCCCTTCTCCGTCTTCGCTTTCTCCGCCTGCTGACGGTCATATTCCTTGTCGCGGCCCGGTGTCGGCATGGCGGGATAGACCCAGTGGTCGAGCGGGCCTATGTCCACATGGACGAAAGGCCGCTTCGTCGGGTAGTAGCCCGCGCCGCCGCGTTTCAGCTTCAGCGCCACGCGATAGACTTCCTCCGGGTCGAGGAAGTTCTGCGTGATGTCGACGGCCATGCCGCGCATATGGAAGCTGCCGGGATCGACGCCGTCGGAATGTTTCAACAGCCATTCATTCGTCTGCGGCGAGCGGTAGCCCGACATGGTGTAGATCGGGTTCTTCGAGCGTGTGTTCTGGTCGATCTCCCAGAGAAGGTCGAGCAGGCCGGGATGGATCTCATGCGTCGTTTCGGTGCGCAGGTCGCGCATGAAGTGCCGCATCCGTTTCAGCGCGTGGGGCAGATAGTCGCCGTCGGCCCAATAGACCATGTCGAGTTTTTCGCCCGAATTGAGGCTCTGGAGTTTCAGGCGCTTCTTGTAGGGCGCGTCGGCGCGGACGATGGCGGGCGTGGCGAAAGTGAGCGCGGTGCCGAGGCCGAGCGTGCCCATGCCGCGCAAGGCATCGCGGCGGCTTGGCAGCAGAACGGTTTTGCCCGGTTTTTTCTCGCCCATGCCGAAAGCCTATTGCACCGATTTGACGGGCTCAAGAAGGTCATCTGCCGTCGCATGCTGTGTGCCGCGCAATTCCGGAACGGGCTTTGCCGCCACGGCGACAGGCGAGATCAGCGCGTCCGGCGCGCTTGCCGCGAGTTGCCGTGCGCCCGGCGCGGGCGTGAGCTGGACGAAGCGATAGCCCTGCCTGCGCAAATCCTTGATGATGCCGGGCAGCGCCGCGGCGGTATGTGGTTTGGTGTCGTGCAGGATGATGACGCCGCGTCCCACCGAATTGATGTTGCGGACCGCGCGGCGGCGAACCTGCGAGGCGGAGATGCGCTTCCAGTCGTCGGCGCCGAACTCGCAGGAAACGGTCGCGATGTTGCGCGCGCCGAGCCAGGTCATCAGGCTCTTGCTGTCATTGAGGCCGGGAAAGCGGAAGAAGGGGGCAAGCTGCCGCCTGTCCGCAGCGGGCGCGGTGGCGAGCGCCTTTTCGACGGCGGCAAAGCCGCGCCGGATCTGGCGGCGCGCCCCGGCGAGCGAAAGGTGGCGCAGATTGTTCGGATGCGACCATGTATGGGTGCCGATGGTGTGGCCGCGCGCGGCGATCTCGCGCACGATCTCCGGATGGCGTTCGGCATAATAGCCGACCAGAAAAAAGGTCGCCTTGATGCAGTTCGCATCGAGAATATCGAGCACGCGGCGCGTCGTATGCGGGTCCGGCCCGTCGTCGAAGGTGAGCGCTACTTCTTTCATCTTCAGCGGCGCCATGCGGTGATATTGCAGCGTGCCATAGGCAGGCCCGCCCCTGGTGGCGATCTCCGCCACGCGTTCCGGCTTGCAGGCCGTGGCGGCCTGCGCCGTCCCGCCCGCCAGCACGAGCAGGCCGACAACAAGCGTGCAGACGACCGCCGACAGTAAGGTGGCGGTAAGCCCCCGTTTCATCCTCAAGCCCCCCAAGGCCGATAGCATTGCCCTGAGCTTAGGCGAGGATGGCTGTCCTGATTGTGTGAAATAGCGACCATGCCCGCCCGGAGACGCATTTTGGCGGGTTTCTGTCGCTCTCCTGCAACGCGGGCGGGGTTCAGCGTGGCTCCCAGCCCTCGGGCGCCATTTCGAAGCCGGCGAAATCGAAGCCGGGCGCGACGGTGCAGCCGACCAGCGTCCACAGGCCCACCGGCTCGGCGGCCTGCCAGTAATTGCGCGGCACCACGATCTGGGGGCGTTCGCCGGCGGCGAGGTTCTGGCCCAGCAGGTGGATTTCGGCGGGGCCTTTTTCCGGCGCGACGCCGAGCTGCAGAGGCCCGCCCGCATACCAGTGCCAGGTTTCGGCTGCATCGGTCACCCGGTGCCAGTGAGAGCGTTCGCCCTCGCGCAGCAGGTAATAGATCGCGGTCGAATGGCCCCGTTCGATCTCGGCCGTCCTATCGCGGAAGGTCTCGACGAAATGGCCGCCTTCCGGGTGCGGCTGCATACCGAGCATGTCGATGATCTGTTCGGGGCTCATATCGGTCACGGAAAGATCCTTTGTTTCTCAGAAATTGTCCTTGCGGCGGCGGGTCTCGGCGAAAACGTCGACATCGCTCGCGCCATCGAGGCCGATGGCGTGGCGCAGCTTCGGGTCGGCGGCGCGCAGAAAGGGGTTGGTCGCCTTTTCAAGGCCGATGGTCGTCGGCACGGTCCATTCGCCCTTGGCGCGCTTTTCGTCGATCTCGTTCGCGCGGGCGGCGAGCGCGGCGTTTTCCGGATCGACCGTCACGGCGAAGCGGGCATTGGCCTGCGTATATTCATGCGCGCAATAGACAATGGTGTCGTCGGGCAGCGCCATCAGCTTGGAGAGCGAGGCCCACATCTGTTCGGGCGTCCCCTCGAAAAGCCGTCCGCATCCCAGCGCGAACAGCGTGTCGCCCACGAAAGCGACGCCGTCATCGGCGAAGTAATAGGCGATATGGCCCGCCGTATGGCCCGGCACGTCGAAGACGCGGGCGCGGGCCTCGCCCAGTTCCACCATGTCGCCATCGCCGACGGCGCGGTCGAGGCCGGGAATTTTCGCCGCCTCGCCCTTGGGGCCGATAATGGTGCAGCCGGTCTTCGCCTTCAGGTCCTCATTGCCGCCCGCATGGTCGTAATGGTGATGCGTGTTGAGGATATGGGTGAGCGTCCAGCCCTTTTCCTTGAGCGCCTTTTCGATGGCCTTGGCGTCGGGCGTGTCGATGGCCGCCGTGGCGCCCGATCTGGGCTCATGGACCAGATAGCCGTAATTGTCGTTCAGGCAGGGAAACTGGTGGATTTCAAGGCTCATCGTTCCGGCTCCGGTGCTGGAGAATGTGTGACGAGACCCTAATGCGCCTTGCACTGCGATTGAACCCCTTGGGCGCATTTGGAAACGCCAAGGCCGTTACCATCTCGTGAGGGAAACCTTTACACGGAATCTGCTAGGCTTCGCTCCATGCATATGGATGTCATCGATCTTCGCGATTTCTACGGCCGCCCGTTGGGCGAGGTGGCGCGGGTGCTGATCACGCGCCGCATCGGCGAGATCTGGCCGGATGTGCGCGGGCTCAACGTCGCCGGGCTCGGTTTCGCCACGCCCTATCTGTCGCACTTTCAGGGGCAGGCGCAGCGCGTCATCGGGCTGATGCCCGCCCAGCAGGGCGTGCTGGCATGGCCCGCCAATGGGCGGCATCTCACCTGCCTGGTGGACGAGACCGAAATCCCGCTGCCCGACGAGAGCATGGACCGCATCCTGCTGGTGCACGGGCTTGAGGGCAGCGAGGCGGTGCGCTCCATGATGCGCCAGATATGGCGCGTGCTGGCGCCGGGCGGTCGGCTTCTCGTCGTGGCGCCCAACCGGCGGGGTCTGTGGTCGCGCCGCGAGGGCACGCCGTTCGGCATCGGCCAGCCCTTTTCGCGCTCCCAGCTTACCCAGCTCATGCGCGAGAACATGTTTTCGCCCACGCGCTGGGAGACGGCGCTTTATGTGCCGCCCATCCAGTGGCGTCCCTTCCTGCAATCGGCGGGCGTCTGGGAGCAGGTCGGCCATGCGCTCTGGACGCGCTTTTCCGGGGTGATCATGGTAGAGGCCGGCAAGCAGATCTACGCCGCGACGCCGCAGCCCAAGCGGCGGCTCGCCCGGCGCATGCGCGCCTTGTCGCCCGCGCCCGTGCCCCAAGGCATGCAGACGCAACATCGGCGGGATGAGGGCTGACGGCGCTCAGCCCGTTCGCGACATCATGAAGACGGCTTCGCTCGCTGTCAGATTGTCGAGCGGGCCGGGCTTGCCGATCCGCTTTGCCCGGGTGCCGTTCACGGCCAGCGCATCGTCGATATGCAGGCCCAGCGTGTCGCACAGCTCGGTGAAGTCGCGCAGCGTGCACAGATGGATGTTGGGCGTGTCGTACCACTGAAAACCGAGCGAGGGCGTTTGCGGCATTCGGCCCTGCAGCAGCAGTTTCAGCCGGACGCGCCAATGGCCGAAATTGGGGAAAGAGACGATGATGTGCTGCCCGATACGGGCCAGTTCCTGCAGCACGACGCTCGGATTATGCGTCGCCTGAATGGTCTGGCTCAGGATCACATAGTCGAACGCGTCCTGCGGGTAGTCGCGCAGATCGGTGTCGGCGTCGCCCTGAATGACCGACAGCCCGCGCGCCACGCTCGCATTCACGCCTTCCTGGCTCAGCTCCATGCCGCGCCCGTCCACGCCGCGCTCCTTGACGAGGCGCGCCAGCAGTTCGCCGTCGCCGCAGCCTACATCGAGGACGCGGCTGCCGGGGACGATTTTCTCGGCGATGAAATCGAAGTCGGTACGCGGCGTGTGCGGCAGGGGCCGCCCGCTCGTCAGGCTGGTAGGGCTCATGTCGTCAGGCCCCGCCTTTGCGCCGCCGATTCCAGGAAGCCGGACAGCGTTTCGAACATTTCCGGCTCGTCCAGCAGGAAGGCGTCATGCCCCTTGTCGGTGTCGATTTCGACGAAGCTCACATTGGCGGCCACCGCGTTCAGCGCATGCACCACCTGCTTGCTGTCGGAGGTGGGGAACAGCCAGTCGCTGGTGAAGCTCATCACGCAAAAGCGCGTGGAGGTGCCCCGGAAGGCATTGGCGAGGATGCCGCCATGGTCCTGGGCAAGGTCGAAATAGTCCATCGCCCGGGTGATGTAGAGATAGGAATTGGCATCGAACCGGTCCACGAAGGTCGAGCCCTGATAGCGCAGATAGGATTCGATCTGGAAATCGGCGTCGAAGCCGTAGGAAACCTCTTCGCGGTCCTGCAGGTTGCGGCCGAATTTCCGGTGCAGTGCGGTTTCCGACAGATAAGTGATATGCGCGGCCATGCGCGCGACCGCGAGCCCCTTGGCGGGGTTCGTGCCATGTTCCAGATAGCTGCCCTGGCGCCATTCGGGGTCGGCCATGATCGCCTGGCGGCCGACCTCGTGAAAGGCGATGTTCTGGGCGGAGTGGCGGGCGGCGGTCGCAATCGGGATCGCGGAAAAGACGCGGTCGGGATAGGCCGCGCACCATTGCAGCACCTGCATGCCGCCCATCGAGCCGCCGATGGCGCAGAAAATGTCGTCGATGCCCAGCCGGTCGAGCAGCATGGCCTGGGCGCGCACCATGTCGGCGATGGTGACGCCGGGAAAGGTCAGCCCGTAGGGCTTGCCGGTTTCCTGATTGATGTCGCGCGGCCCCGTAGTGCCCATGCAGCCGCCGATGACGTTGGGGCAGATCACGAAATAGCGGTCGGTGTCGATGGGGCGGCCCGGGCCGACCATATTGGACCACCAGCCGGGCTTGCCCGTGACCGGATGGGGGCTTGCCGCGAACTGGTCGCCGGTCAGCGCGTGGCAGACCAGCACCACATTCGACTTGTCGGCATTGAGCCGGCCATAGGTCTGGAAGGAGATCGTGAAGGGCGACAGCTCGACCTCGCTGTCGAGCCTCAGGGGCTCGTCGGCGCCGAATGTTTCGGTGCAGCTTCGGGCGTTGACGCGCTCTCCCGCCTCGGCGGCGGCGGCCGCTATTTCCGGCTTTTCGGTGGTAATCATCGCGTGAGCGGCGGTCCTGCGGCGCTTTTTGAGGTCGTTTCGCGTTTTTTCCGGCCCGCGGACGGCCTCATCTTTCGCCCCGGGCAGGCAGCATAGCTAGGGTGGGACCCCTTGAAATGTCAATGTTTTCTTTGATTTTGAGCATATCCGCCCTTATGAATACCGCTCCTGCGGCAGGGGCCGGGCAGCGGCTTTTCGCCCCTTTTTCCGTGCGTGAGACACAAGATGACGAGCGAGACACAAAGCCCCGTCAAACAGGCCGGGACAGGCGACGACAGCGCGCCCGCCCTGGCCGATGTGAGGCGTGAGATAGATGCGATCGACGATGCGATCCACGATCTGCTGATGAAGCGGACCGAGCTCGTTGTCGATGTCGCCAATGCCAAGGCGCGCGATGCCAGCGCGGCGGGGGAGGGAAGCTTTATCGCCTTTCGCCCGGGCCGCGAGGCGGAGGTGCTGCGCCGTCTCGCCGGCCGTCATGAGGGACGGCTGCCGCTGCGCGTCGTCTTCCGGCTCTGGCGCGAGATCATTTCCGCCATGACCCGCATTCAGGGACCCTTCCGGGTGGAGGTCTATGGCGGTGCGGATACCGATGCGCTCGCCTATTGGGATCTTGCCCGCAACTATTACGGCTCCATCACCGAGATGACGCTGCATGACAGCATGCGCGATCTCACCCGCCGCGTGTCGCAGGACCGCTCCGCCATCGGCCTCCTGCCCCGGCCGGGCAATTATCCGGGCGGCGACTGGTGGACGGCACTGGCCGGGCGCGGCGTGCCGCTTCGCGTGGTGACGCAGCTTCCCTTCGCCCATATCGACGGGCTGGAGGGCGAGGTCGGCGCGCTTGTGGTGGCGCAGGCCGAATTCGAGCCCACCGGCGACGATACGAGCCTGATTGCCATTTCCGCGCGCGGCAGCGTCAGCGAGACGAAGCTCGCCCAGCTTCTGGACACGGCCGGGATCGAGGCGGAACGGCTGAGCGTCGCCGTCACGCAGGACGGGGAGCCGCGTCATCTGAGCCTTTATGCCGTGCCGGGTTATCTGGAGGCCGGGGATGCGCGTCTTGCCGCCCTGATCGCGGAGCCGGTCGACGACGTATATGTGCTGGGCGGCTTTGCCAATCCCGTGCGCCGCGACGCCGATACGGACTGAGCACATGACGAAACCGACACCGCAATCCGGCATCGAGAAGATCGAACCCTATGTGGGTGGCCGCGCCAAGGCCGATCCGGGCGTGCGCGTCTTCAAGCTGTCGGCGAACGAGACGCCGCTGGGCCCGAGCCCGAAGGCGCGGGAGGCCTATGTCGCCGCCGCGCAGGATCTCGAACATTATCCGGAAGGCTCCGCCGCGCCCCTGCGCGAGGCCATCGCGAAGCGCTTCGGCCTTGCCGCCGACCGCCTCGTCTGCGGCGCGGGGTCGGACGAACTGCTGCATCTTCTCGCCCAGTGCTATGTCGGCGAGGGCGACGAGACGATTGCGAGCGAGCACGGCTTTCTCGTCTATCCCATCGTGACCAAGGCGGCGGGCGGCACCTGCATTCAGGTGCCGGAGAAGGATCTGCAGACCGATGTCGATGCGATCCTCGCCGCGGTGACGGAGAAGACGAAGATCGTCTTCATCGCCAATCCCAACAACCCAACCGGCACCTATCTGCCCTCGGACGAGATGAAGCGTCTGCAGGCGGGGCTCCGCCCGGACATCCTGCTCGTGGTCGATGCGGCCTATGCCGAATATGTGACCCGCAACGATTATGAAGCCGGGATCGAGCTTGTCGCGACAAATGAAAACGTCGTCATGACGCGGACCTTTTCCAAGATCTACGGCCTTGCCGCCGCGCGTCTCGGATGGCTCTACGGGCCGGCCCATGTCTGCGACACGCTCAACCGTGTGCGCGGTCCCTTCAACGTCTCGACGCCGGCCATGATGGCGGGTGTCGCGGCGATGGAAGATATCGCCCATGTGGAAAGGGCCCGCGCGCATAACGACGAATGGCTTCAGTGGCTAACGGAGCGGATTTCGGCGCTGGGCCTTGAGGTGACGCCGAGCGCGGCGAACTTCCTGCTCGTCCGCTTTCCCGACGCGCCCGGCAAGACGGCGGCGGAGGCGGATAATTTCCTGATGAAGCGCGGTCTCATCCTGCGCGCCGT
>CAYSVF010000082.1:1551-8719 GCA_964434415.1 uncultured Parvibaculum sp. | reverse complement strand
GGGTTTGAGCGGCAATATAACCACGCTGGAAGAGCTGAAACCCCGTCTGGGGCGCAACAGCCGGCTGATGGGGCTCGATCTGGGCACCAAAACCATCGGTCTCGCCCTCTCCGACGTCTCGCTTTTCGTCGCCTCGCCACTCGAAACCATCAAGCGGACCAAATTCACCGCCGATGCCGAACGCCTCCTCGCCCTGGCCACCCAATATGAGGTCGTTGCGCTCGTCGTGGGCCTGCCGCTCAATATGGACGGCACGGAGGGCCCGCGCTGCCAGTCCACCCGCGCCTTCGTCCGCAATCTGGAGAAGCTGACCGAGCTGCCGGTCGTCTTTCAGGACGAGCGCATGTCCACCCAGGCCGTCACCCGCACCCTGCTCGAAGCCGACACCAGCCGCGCCCGCCGCGCCGAGCTGGTGGACAAGATGGCCGCCGCCCATATCCTTCAGGGAGCGCTCGACCGGCTGCGGAACCTCTAGAACAACAAGAAGCAGATCATGCTCCAGATCCTCAACGCCCTCATCCCCGTCTTCCTCGTCATCGCGCTTGGCTGGACCATCAAGCGCATGAATTTTCCGGGGGAGGAAATCTGGGCGCCGCTGGACAGGCTGACCTATTACGTCTTCTTCCCGGCCCTCCTCTGCCGCACCCTCGCCGTGGCCGATCTCGGCTCATATGACATCGGACCGATGGCCTCCGCACTGGCCGCCGGGCTTGCGAGCATGGTCGTGCTGCTGATGGTGCTGAAGCAGATATTGCCGCTGAGTGGACCGCAATTTTCCTCCGTCTTTCAGGGTGCGGCGCGCTGGAACGGCTTCGTGGCGCTGGCGGCCATCGCCTCCTTTTACGGCCATGAAGGCGTGGCGCTCGCCGCGGTCGGCTTCGCGGTGCTGGTGCCCGCGGTGAACGTGCTCTCCGTCCTCATCCTCACGCGCTACGCGGGCGACACGCCTGCCGGTCTCGGCACGGTGGGACGGCTTCTCATCAAGAACCCGCTTATCCTCGCCTGCGCGGCGGGGATCACGCTCAACGTCTCGGGCATCGGGCTTCCCGGCCCGCTCGACCCGACGCTCGACATTCTGGGCAAGGCGGCGCTCACCATCGGCCTCATCGCCATCGGCGCAGGCCTGAAGCCGGCACATGCTTTCGATACGAAATGGATCGTGCTGCTGACGAGCGGGCTGCGCCTCATCGCCATGCCGCTAATGATGATGGGCTGGTGCTACGTCTTCGGCGTCACGGGCCTGCCGCGCCTCGTCGTGCTCATCTGCGGCGCCGTGCCGGGCGCGACATCGTCCTACATCCTCGCTCGCCAGCTCGGCGGCGACGCCACGCTGATGGCAAGCCTCATCACCGGCGGCACGATCCTCGCCGCCATCACGATGCCGCTGATGCTGTGGCTGTTGGGGTAGCTGCCACAGCTAGATATTGCCCTTCCCCGTCCCTCCCGTAGTAGGCTTACAGAGCAATAATCGGCGGTTTGCCGTGCCGGGGAAGAACTTTCACACCAAAAAGGTCGTCGTTCTACTCTGCTTCTCTTTCGCTACGCTTTTATCAGCGTGCACAACTCAGCACCACGAGCAAAGCTACGTAGAAGCAGTGCAAAATCGCCCTTTGCCAAGCAACTCAGGCGAACAGCAGAAAGAGTGTGGTTGGATACGCGGAGAAATAGCCCGACAGCAAAGCGCCGCACAGTATGGGAGCGCAACGGCATCATCTCCAATGATGGCGATAGCATTTCAAGCAGCAGCCCGTAAGAATATCGCCGCGCTTGAAACCAGGGCTGCAAACATCGACTGCAACGCCGCATTCTCTGGCACTAGCGCTTCAACAAAACTCTTATTCGATCAGTGCTTCAATCGCTGCATGGAGCTTACTGATCGGTCAAAAGAGCAATGCTTCGATGCCTGCAACAAATAGGCATCCCCGAACAATCACGCCATAGGCCGTGAGCGGTCGATGATCGCGCGCTGATCCACGCCCTCCGGCAGCGTGCCGTAGAGGTCGCCCCAGTCGCGGTTGAGGCGCGTGGCGCAGAAGGCATCGGACACATAGTCAGGCGCATGCTTCACCAGCACCGATGCCGCCGCGACCTTCGCAATGTCCTCCACCACCGTGCGGGCGCGCATTTCCAGCGTGCCGATATCCGTGAATTGCTGCTTCAAGAGATCGACCGCCTTGTCGTAATGCGCATTGGCGCCCTTCGCGGCCTCGAACTCGGCAAAGACGACATCCAGCGCCTCCGGCTCGCGGCCCAGCGCGCGCAACACGTCGAGGCACATGACGTTGCCCGAGCCTTCCCAGATCGCATTCACGGGCATCTCGCGATAGATGCGGCCCGCAATGCCCTCTTCCACATAGCCATTGCCGCCGAGACACTCCATCGCCTCATAAGCGAGGTTCGGTGCGCGCTTGCAGACCCAGTATTTCGCGACCGGCGTCATGATGCGGCGATAGGCGGCCTCCTGCTCGTCGGTGAAGGCTTCATCGAAAGACCGCGCCACGCGGAAGGACAGCGCCGTCGCCGCCTCCGTTTCGAGGGCAAGGTCCGCCAGCACGCCCGACATGAGCGGCTGGTCGATCAGATGCTTCTGGAAGACGCGCCGGTAGCTGCAATGATGCACGGCCTGCGCCACCGCCTGCCGCATCATCCCCGCCGTCGCCACTGCGCAATCGAGACGCGTATAGGTCGCCATCTCGATGATGTTGCGCACGCCACGGCCTTCCTCACCGATGAGCCAGCCCGCCGCCGCCTGGAACTCGACTTCCGAAGACGCATTGGACTTGTTCCCCACCTTCTCCTTCAGCCGCTGGATGCGGATGCGGTTCGGCTCTCCGTCCGGCGTGAAACGCGGCATGAGAAAACAGGATAGCCCGTTCGGCGCCTGCGCCAACACGAGGAAGGCATCGCACATGGGTGCGGAGAAAAACCATTTATGCCCGGTGATGCGATATTCCGCGCCCGGCCCGCCGCCATTCACCGGTGCGGCATGGGTCGTGTTGGCGCGTACGTCCGTCCCGCCCTGCTTTTCCGTCATCCCCATGCCGAAGGTAACGCCGGTCTTCTGGCTCGCAGGCTTGAAGGACGGATCGTAGTCGCGCGACAGGATGCGCGGGATCCATTCCTCGGCAAGGCTCGGCTGGAACAGCAGCGCGGGCACCGCCGCATTGGTCATGGTGATGGGGCAACCATGACCGGATTCGATCTGCGTCATCATGTAGGTCCCGGCGAGCCGCGAGACGATGGCGCCCTTTTTCGGCGCCGATCCGTCCTTCAGATGGTCCCACGGGCTGCCATGGAGCCCCTGCGCCACCGAAAGCGACATGAGCTGATGATAGGAGGGGTGGAACTCCACCCGGTCGATGCGATGGCCGAACCGGTCGAAGCTCTTCAGGACGGGCAGATAGGCGTTTGCCTGCCGCCCCAGATCGATCACCTCGGAGGTACCGATCCTGCCGCCGAAAGCCGTCAGATTGTCCTCCGCGGCCCCGCCGCCTTCCCGCGCCACCGTCTCCCGCAGCGCAATATCGCTGGTGAAGAGATTGTAGTTTTCCAGCGCAGGAGGCTGGTTGAACACCTCATGTGTCGCAAACGCCTCGGGCTCGAACTCGGGATTGTTCATTTGGGCCACCTCCTGACATTTTGAGGCCCATTGGAGACCCAAGGTCACCCTCGGCGCAACCCGCGCGAAAAGACGCAGTCCAAATGGACCCGAAACGCGTATTGCGCCTTGCTGGAACCGGGAATCGCACCTATACATTCGGCTTTAATGAGCAGTCCGGAAACATCCCCCGCCCCCATCTTCCCGCATCGTCACCTGATCGGGATCGAGGGGCTTTCTCCCCAGGATATCACCGCCCTGTTGGACCTCGCCGACACCTATGTCGAGCAGAACCGGCGGATCGATAAAAAGGGAGCCGTGCTCAGGGGCCGGACCCAGATCAACCTCTTCTTCGAAGCCTCCACGCGCACGCAAAGCTCCTTCGAGCTGGCGGGCAAGCGGCTTGGCGCCGATGTGATGAACATGTCGGTCGGCACCTCCTCGGTGAAGAAGGGCGAAACGCTGATCGACACGGCGGTGACGCTCAATGCCATGCACCCGGACATGATCGTGGTGCGGCACCAGAATTCCGGCGCGGTGGAACTTCTCTCGCAGAAAGTCTCCTGCTCGGTGGTGAATGCGGGCGACGGCGCGCATGAACATCCGACACAGGCCCTGCTCGACGCGCTGACCATCCGCCGCCGCAAGGGCAAACTGCAGGGTCTTCAGGTGGCGATCTGCGGCGACATTCTCCATAGCCGCGTGGCACGCTCCAATATCCTGCTCCTGCAGACCATGGGGGCGCGCGTCCGCGTCATCGGCCCGCCCACGCTGATGCCCACCGGCATCGAACGCTTCGGCGTGGAGATCTTCCACGACATGAAGAAGGGCCTGGAAGATTGCGACATCGTGATGATGCTCCGCCTGCAGCTCGAGCGCATGGCGGGTTCCTACGTCCCCTCGCAGCGTGAATATTTCCGCTATTACGGCCTCGACTACGACAAGCTCGCCGCCGCGAAGCCCGATGCGCTCGTCATGCATCCCGGCCCGATGAACCGCGGCGTCGAAATCGACAGCGCGGTCGCCGACGACATTCACCGCAGCCTGATCCGCGAACAGGTGGAAATGGGCGTGGCGGTGCGCATGGCCGTCCTCGACGCGCTGGCGCGCAACCTGCCCAACGATCCCGAAACGGCGGAGACTGCGAAATGACCCGCACCGCCTTCGTCAATGCACGCCTCCTCGACCCGGCCAGCGGCTACGATCAGCTCGGAAACCTGCTGGTCGAGGATGGAAAGATCGTCGATCTGGGACCCGATCTTTTCAATGACGGCATGCCGGAAGACCTGGAAACGGTGGAGTGCGGCGGCAAGGTCCTCTGCCCCGGCCTCGTCGATATGCGCGTCTTCACCGGCGAACCCGGCGCGGAACACCGCGAAACGCTGGCGCTCACCAGCCAGGCCGCAGCCGCGGGCGGCGTCACCACCGTTATCGTCATGCCGAATACCGATCCGGTGATCGACGATGTGGCGCTGGTCGATTTCATGGAACGCCGTGCGCGCGATACCGCCATCGTCAATGTCCATCCCATGGCGGCGCTGACCAAGGGCCTCAGGGGACAGGAGATGACGGAGATCGGCCTGCTGAAGGAAGCGGGCGCGGTCGCCTTCACCGATGGCGACAAGGCGGTCGCCAATGCGCAGGTCGTTCGCCGCGCCATGTCCTACGCAAAGCTCTTCGACGCCTTGCTGGTGCAGCATGCCGAAGAGCCTGCACTTGCCAGCGGCGTGATGCATGAAGGCGAATTGTCGAGCCGCTGGGGGCTCTCCGGCATTCCGGCTGCCGCCGAAACCATCATGATCGAGCGCGATCTGCGCCTCATGGAACTCACCGGCGGACGCCTCCACATCGCGCAGATTTCCTGCGAAGCCTCGGTCGAGATCATCCGCGCGGCGAAGAACCGGGGATTGCCGGTCACCTGCGGCGTCTCGGCGGCGCATCTGCAGCTCAACGAGTTCGACATTCAGGGCTACCGGACCTTTTTCAAGCTCTCGCCGCCGCTTCGCAGCGAGCAGGACCGCCAGGCCCTCGTCGCAGGGCTGGCCGACGGCACGATCGACGTCATCGTCTCCGGCCACGATCCGCAGGACGCCGACGTCAAACGCCGTCCCTTCGAAGAAGCCAATTTCGGCGCCATCGGGCTTGAAACGCTGCTGGCCGCGGGGCTCGCCCTCGTCCATTCCGGCGACGTACCGCTTGCGCGGCTGCTCGACACAATGACCCATGTGCCGGCCGACCTGCTGGGCCTTGGCACCGGGCGTCTTGCCGCCGGCTTGCCCGCCGACCTCATCCTGATCGATACGGATATGCCCTGGCAGCTGAAGCCGGAGGCGCTCAAATCCGTTTCCAAGAACACACCCTTCGAGGACCGGCGCTTTCAAGGCCGCGTTTTGCGGACTATTGTCGGCGGCCGGATGGTTTTCGTTCACGGGGAAGAGGGCTGAGCATGTTCGAGGGGGTTACGCTGGCGACCGACGGGCCGTGGCTCGCCGGTGCGCTGATCGTCGGATATCTGCTGGGGTCGATCCCCTTCGGCCTGCTGCTGACACGGATCGCAGGCCTGGGCGACATTCGTGACATCGGTTCAGGCAGTATCGGCGCCACCAACGCGCTCAGGACCGGCAATCGCTGGGTCGCCGCCGGTACGCTTCTGGGCGATGCGGGCAAGGGAATTGCCGCCGTCCTCATCATGCGCGAATTCGGCGCCCACCCCGTCACCATGGCGGGGCTGGCGGGCATCGGCGCCTTTCTCGGTCACCTCTACCCGGTATGGCTCAAATTCAAGGGCGGCAAGGGCGTTGCCGTCTTTATCGGCATATTGCTGGCGCTCTACTGGCCCATCGGCCTCCTCTTCTGCGCGACATGGCTCGCCGTGGCCGTTGTCGGCCGATACTCCTCGCTCTCCGCGCTCGTCGCCGCGCTGCTGACGCCGCTTTATCTCGCCTGGCTGGACCAATGGCAGCTCGTGGCGCTGTCCGTGCCGCTGGTGGTGCTGATCTATTGGGCGCACCGCGGAAATATCGCGCGCCTGCTGAACGGCGCGGAACCCAAAATCGGCGCAAAGAAGAAAGAGACCGCAGCCGGTAGCGAGGCGGGTCAGTGAGCCCGCTCCCGCAGGAAGAGCGCCTGGCGCGCCTGCGGCTCGCACGTAGCGAAAATATCGGCCCCGTCACCTTCCGCGATCTGCTCGAACATTTCGGTTCCGCCGAAACCGCGCTCGACGCCCTGCCCGGTCTCGCGGCGCGCGGCGGGCGCAAACGCGCAATCCGGGTCGCAAGCTCTGCCGATGCGGAAAAGGAAATGGCAGCGCTGGAAAAGCTCGGCGCAACGCTTCTCGTTCTGGGCGATGCGGATTATCCGCCGCCCCTCGCCCTCACAGACCCTCCGCCGCCGGTCATCGCGGTAAAGGGAAACCTCGCACTTCTGACACGCGACACCATCGCCATGGTCGGCTCGCGCAACGCCTCCGCCGCCGGGCGGCGGATCGCAAGCGATATCGCCAAGGGGCTCTCCGAACGCGGATATGTCGTCGCCTCGGGCCTTGCACGCGGCATCGACACGGCCGCGCAT
>CAYSVF010000082.1:0-1541 GCA_964434415.1 uncultured Parvibaculum sp. | reverse complement strand
GGCAAGCGGGACGATCGCGGTGGTGGCGGGGGGCCTCGACATTTTCTACCCGCCCGAAAACGAGAAACTGCAGCGGACCATCGGTGAAGAGGGCCTGCTTGTGGGCGAAATGCCGCCCGGCACAAGCCCGCAGGCCCGCCATTTCCCGCGCCGCAACCGGTTGATTTCCGGCCTGTCTCTGGCAACGGTGGTGGTGGAAGCCGCTCTACGTTCGGGCTCGCTCATCACGGCGCGCTATGCGCTGGAGCAGAACCGCGAGGTTTGCGCGGTGCCCGGCTCACCGCTCGACCCGCGCGCGCATGGCGCGAACCGCCTCATCAAGCAAGGCGCGACACTGGTGGAAACGGCAGACGACGTGGTGGATGCGCTCGGCTCACCTCATCAGGCGCACCGGCGCCTGGCTGAACCGCAACATGTCGATTTTTCACAGCCGTCGCGGGGCGCAGAGCCCGACGACGAGATACGCCTGCGCATTCTCGAAGCACTCGGTCCCACGCCGACGCCGCTTGACGACCTCCTGAACGAGGCCGCCGCCGATCCCGGATCTGTGCGCGCGGTCCTGATCGAACTGGAACTTGCCGGCCGCCTGCAACGCGACCCCGGCGACCGCCTGAGCCTTATTCCCCCCGACGACCGGTCCCGTTAGACCGGTCCCGCCATGAGGTCGACCAGGACTCGCCCGTCTGCGCGAGTTGGCGGACCTCCTCCACTGCCAGCCCGAGAAGATAGGCCAGAAAACGATATCCCTGTGCCGCGGCGAGCTGACGCGCGCCGGTCAGTGTTTCCAGAAGATAGTCCGCAACCTCGCCGCCTGTTTCGGTGCCGCCCTCTTTCGCTTCCGTGCCTGGCAATGGACGCCCCGTGCCCCCCCGCCCATCGGTACTATCGGACTTCACCTTCTGCCTGGTTCCTCCGACAGGATTTCGCATTTTGTCTCCTGCCTCTTGAAATGTGTTCCCGGCACGAGAACATTCAAAATTACTAATCTCTTGTCTTCAATTATTACGCGCTATTCATGTCTGGTCACACAAAATCCAATCCGTTTTTCACTGTAAAAATTGTCGTTCTGAATAAAACGGAGATTGCAGTTTTCAATACATGAGGCTTTCCGCGGCCTTTTGAGGAAGTTTGACAGGTCACAGGCTTTTCCGCATTGTCCCGCGTCGGCGCAAGGTCGCCCCCGGATCACAAGTCGTATCACCGGAATGCGAGCGGACAGGCCGGCAGAGTTTCTTGCCCCCACAGGAGAGCATTCGAGCCCTAGATGGACGTCGTCATAGTAGAATCGCCGGCCAAGGCGAAAACCATCAATAAGTATTTGGGCAAGGACTATAAAGTCATGGCCTCCTACGGCCATGTACGGGACCTGCCGTCCAAGGACGGATCCGTGCAGCCTGACGAAGACTTCACCATGCACTGGGATGTGGATGCCAAATCCCAGAAACGGCTGAACGACATCGTGAAGGCCGTGAAGGACGCCGATGGCCTGATCCTCGCAACCGACCCCGACCGCGAAGGCGAGGCCATCTCCTGGCACGTGC
>CAYSVF010000081.1:0-8774 GCA_964434415.1 uncultured Parvibaculum sp. | reverse complement strand
GGTCAAGGAAGGTACGCATCTGGCCGGTCATATTGCCGAAGCGGGTGGGCGAGCCGAAGATGATGCCGTCATAGCCGGCAAGCTCCTCGGGCGTTGCCACGGGCGCAGCCTGATCGACCTTCATGCCCGCATTCTTCATCGCGTCTTCGGGCATGGTTTCGGGGACCCGTTTCAGGTCCACATCGGTGTCGGCTTCGCTCGCCGCGCCTTCGGCCACGGCCTTGGCCATGGTTTCGATATGGCCGTAGGAGCTGTGATAGAGTACCAGAATTTTCGTTTTTTCCGCCATGTCGCTCTCCTTTGATCCGGGGCCGGCCCGGATGGCCGGGCGGTTGCTTGCATTCGATGGCTGAAATGTATTTGCTTCTCGAAAAGTTCCAATCCATCATTTATTCAATAGATTGTTTCAATGGTGAAAAAATGACGCTGGACCTCAATGCTTTTTCCGTTTTTGCGCAGGTGGTGGAGACGGGCAGTTTCACCGCGGCGGCGGAGGGCCTGCACTTGTCCAAGAGCATGGTGAGCCGGCAGGTCGCCGCGCTGGAGGAGGGGCTGGGCGTGCGCCTTCTCAACCGGACGACGCGGCGGCTCAGCGTGACCGAGGCCGGCGCGGTGGTTTACGAGCGCGCGCAGCGCATCGTGGCGGAAGTCGCGGATGCGGAGGCCTGCGTTACCCATGTGCAGGGCGCGGTGCAGGGGCGGCTGCGCATCAATGCGCCGATGACCTTCGGAATCCGACAGCTCTCGCAGGTCATGCCGGAATTTCTCGAACGCTATCCCGATCTCACTGTGGATCTCGCGCTCAACGACCGGCGGGTGGATCTCATTGAGGAAGGGTTCGATGTTTCCCTGCGCGTGTCGGAACTCGAAGATTCAAGCCTGATCGCGCGCCAGCTCGCGCCCGTGCGCCGCTTGCTGGTGGCCGCGCCCGCCTATTTCGAAAAGCATGGCCAGCCGCAAACGCCGGACGAGCTGAAGCGCCATCGCTTCATGTTCTATTCGATCCAGCCCCGGCCGGAAGTCATTCGTCTTCGCTCCCCCTCCGGCAAGCGGATCGAGGTCGAGCGGGAAGGCCAGCTTTACTGCAACAATGCGGATGCCATGGTGCCGATGCTGAAGGCGGGGCAGGCGATGGGCTTTTTCCCGGACTTCATCGTCTGGGAGGAGTTGCAGGCCGGCGAGCTGGAGGCGGTGATGCCGGAATGGGAAGACGAGCCGCTACGGCTTCATGCCATCTATCCGCATACGCATCTTCTGGCGTCCAAGGTTCGTGCCTTCGTCGATTTTGCCGTGGAGAAATTCGGGCAGGGCGTGGCGCCCTGGGAGCAGAAGTAGGAAAGCGAAAATAGGGGCGCGGGCATAAAAAAGGCCGCCAAAGAGGCGGCCTTTTCCGTGTCTGTATACGGTTCGTCTTACACCGGTTCCCAGGTGAAGACCGACGCCGTGGCGCCGAGATCGGTGTAGCCGCCTTCCATGGCCGGGATGCCGTGGGAGAGAATCGTCTCCGGCGTCCAGCCGTCGATGCGGGCGACGCTCTTCACGGGGCGAGGCTGCGAGAACAGCACGATCTCGTTGCCGCGTACCGAGAAGATCTGGCCGCTCGTCTTGCATTCGGGCGAGGCCAGCGCGACGGAGAAATTCGCAACCTGCTCGGCGCGCATCGCATTCTTCATGCGTTCCACGCGCTGGGCGGAGGCTTCGTCCTTCACCGGGATGGTGGCGATCATGCGCGTCCAGGCGAACGGCGCGATGATGTTGGAGCGCACATTCTTCTTTTCGCCTTCCATGGCGATGATGCGCGACAGGCCCGCAATGCCCATCTTGGCGGCGGCATAGTTCGCCTGGCCGATATTGCCGATCAGGCCGCTCGTCGAGGTGAAGAGGACGAAATTGCCTTCTTCCTGATCGCGGAAGTGATTGATCGCCGCGCGGGTGATGTTGTAGCTGCCCTTCAGATGGACTTCGAGAACAGCGTCCCAGTCCTCGTCGGGCATCTTGTGGAACATGCCGTCGCGCAGAATGCCGGCGGGCGAGATGATGGAGTGCAGGCCGCCGAATGTGTCGAGCGCCTGGGCGATCATGTTTTCCGCGCCGGATTTCAGCGCCACGCTGTCGGAATTGGCGACCGCTTCGCCGCCCGCCGCCTTGATCTCGTCCACGGTCTTCTGTGCCGCACTGGCATTGCCTTCATCGCCGCCGGACACGCTGCCGCCCAGATCGTTCACCACGACCTTGGCGCCCTGCGCCGCCGCGATCATTGCGCATTCCTTGCCGATGCCGCCTGCGGCACCCGTAACCAGCACTACCTTGCCGTCGAGAAGTCCCATCTTTTCCTCCGTGAAAAGCCCCGTTCGGTATCGTTTATGTGCCGGGCAAGCTAGCTAAAGGGGCGGGCGAGGGCCAGAGGTTTTGCCTCTCCCGAATGCCGGAACTTTACGGGACGTTCGGGCCGTGCTATCCGCTTTCCCTCTTTCAGGCGGCGGAAGCATGAATCTGCCGCAAGGGATATGGACGTTATGACGCGTTTGGCAGCACAGCGACGACGAATCCGGGCCGGAGGCTATGCCCTCCGATCCGTGCGTGCCCCTGCGCGCCGTCCGAGCCGGGCCTGACAGCCGGTTCCGGCGGAGAGGGGCCCAAGCGGCCAACCGATCCGTCAACGACCGGCCCATTGCAGATGTTCACGGCCGATCTGCCTGAGAGACCCTGAATCCCATGTTCGAAATCCTTCATGAGCGGCCCGAGCACCGGCCCGACATCGACGCGCTGCTGGATCTTTCCTTCGGCCCCGGCCGTTTTGCCAAGACCGCGCAGCGTCTGCGTGAGGGCAATCATCCGGTGCCGGAGCTCTGCTATGTCGCCTTTTCCGAAGAGGGCGGTGAGCGGCGCATGGTCGGCTCGCTGAGCTTCTGGCCGATCGCGATCGGCGATACCCCCGCGCTGATGCTGGGGCCGCTTGCCGTGGAGCCCGCGCTTCGCGGCAAGGGCGCGGGCCTCCTGCTGATGCGGCGGGGGCTTGAGGATGCGAAAGCGCTGGGCTGGCGGATCGTCATCCTTGTCGGCGACGAGCCCTATTACTCGAAAGTGGGGTTTGGCCCGGTGCCGCCGGGACGTGTCGTCATGCCGGGGCCGGTCGATCCGCGGCGGCTTCTCTATCGGGAACTCGATCTCGGGGCGTTCTCCGGTGTCTCGGGCGCGGTGCGTGTTCTGAATTCAGGCGAGAAGGTCAGTTCTTCTCCATCGCCGCGACCAGCCTCGGCACATTGACGCGGAACATGTCGAGATAGGTCGGCGCCTCGCCATCGGGCGCGGACAAGGCGTCGGAATAGAGCTCGCCGCCTTCTTCCGCGCCGGTCTCGCGCGCGATGGTCTGCATCATGCGCGGGTCGGACATGTTTTCGATGAAGAGCGCCTTGATCTTTTCCCGTTTCATCTGATCGACCAGACGTGCGAGGTCCTTCGCGCTCACCTCCGCTTCGGCGTTGATGCCGGCGGGCGCATGAAAGGTCACGCCATAGGCGTCGCCGAAATAGCCGAATGCATCATGCGTGGTGATGACCTTGCGCTTGGCCGCGGGCACCTTGCCGATTTCGGCGCGCACCCATTTGTCGAGCGCGTTGATTTCGTAGATGTAGTTGCGGGCCGCCGTCGCATAGATATCGGCATGGTCCGGATCGGCCTTTTCCAGCGCCGCCTCGATATTGCCGACATAGATCTTGCCGTTGGTCAGGTCCTGCCAGGCATGGGGGTCGTATTCGCCATGATGGTTCTCATGCGCCTCGTGGTCCTCATGGCCGTCATGCCCATGTTCGGGCTCGGCTTCTGCCGACGTCAGGCGGCGCGGGTGAATGCCTTTGCTCGCAACGATCACCGGTCCCTTGTAGCCGGAGGCATCGATCAGACGCTGTATCCAGGGTTCCAGCGCAAGGCCGTTGACGACCACGAGATCGGCCTGGGCCAGCGCCCGGGCGTCGGCCGGGCTCGGCTCGAAGGAATGCGCATCGCCGTTCGCGGGGACGAGGGAGATGACCTTTGCGTTGCTGCCGGTGACCTGCTGCGTCATGTCGGCGAGGATCGAAATGCTCGTCACCACTTTCAGCGGCGCGGCCTGCGCCGGCGATATCAGAAACGACGAGACGGACAGGAAAAGCGTGGCACAGGCGAGCGACCAGAGGCGTTTCATTTCATGGCTTCCATATCCGGGGTGAGGGGGGCGTCTTTGACCTCATGAAAATGAGGGCGGTGCATGTACCGGCTTGTCAGGCTCGAATGGCGTCCGGCGATCACCGAGAGGATGTAGGCCGCGCCCGCCGTCAGGATGATGGCGGGGCCGGAGGGCAGGCCGAAATGATAGGAGACGAGCAGTCCCGCCACGCCGGAACCGAAAGCGATGGCGACCGCCACGGCGATCAGCGACCAGACCTCGCGCGCCCAGAAGCGCGCCGCGGCTGCGGGCAGCATCATCAGGCCAAGCGCCATCAGCGTGCCGAGCGCCTGAAAGCCCGCGACGAGGTTCAGCACCACCAGCGCGAGAAAGACGAAGTGGAACACGCCCGCGCCGCGCATGGTGGCAGGCAGGAAGACCGGATCGAAACAATCGATCACCAGCGCGCGATAGATGACAGCCAGCACGATCAACGTCAGCGAGGCGATGCTCGCGACCAGCAGCAGAGCATTGTCGTCGACGGAGAGAATGGTGCCGAAAAGCACATGCAGCAGATCGATGTTGGAGCCGCGCATAGAGACGATGAGGACGCCGAAGGCAAGGCTGATCAGATAGAAGCCCGCAAGGCTCGCATCCTCGCGCAGAAGCGTCGTGCGGCTGATGATCCCCGCCAGGAGAGCGACCGACAGACCGGCGACTAGGCCGCCCGCGCTCATCGTCCAGATGGAAAGCCCGGCCACGAGAAAGCCGATGGCGGCGCCGGGCAGGATCGCATGGCTGATCGCATCGCCCATCAGGCTCATGCGGCGCAACACCAGGAAGACGCCGATGGGCGCGCCGCCAAGCGCAAGGGCAAGGCAGGCGACCAGCGCGCGGCGCATGAAGGCATAGTCGAAAAAGGGCTGGATCAGCTGGTCGTAGATCATCACGCCGCGTGCCCCCAGCCGTCGGAGATATAGCGGGCGCGGGCGAGATTGTCGGTGCCGAGCGTCTCTTCGACCTCTCCCCACGCCACGGGCTCGCGGGCAAGCAGCAGGGCGTCGTCGAATTCGGTTCGTGCCATGGCAAGGTCGTGCAGTACGGCGATCACGATGCGGCCTTCCTCCCGCCAGCGATGCATGACGGCGAGCAGT
The DNA here is from genome assembly GCA_964434415.1 of uncultured Parvibaculum sp. Classification (GTDB taxonomy): domain Bacteria; phylum Pseudomonadota; class Alphaproteobacteria; order Parvibaculales; family Parvibaculaceae; genus Parvibaculum. Next base: position 3,476 of record CAYSVF010000081.1, on the reverse strand, counting down.
TCCCGCACGGTGCGTTCGTCCACCGCGGCGAAGGGTTCGTCGAGCAGGATCGCCCTGGCGTTCTGGATCAGGAGGCGCGCGAAAAGCACGCGCTGAAGCTGGCCGACGGAGAGGTTGGTCACGGGGCGTTCGCCGAAGCCGGGCAGGCCGACCGTTTCGAGCGCTTCGTTGACGCGGGCCGTGCGGGCCCCGTCGATGCGGCCGAAGAGCCCGAGTTCCTGCCATAGGCCCATGGCCACCACGTCGAAAACGGTGATGGGGAAGCTCGTATCGAGGTCGGCATGTTGCGGCAGATAGGCGATTTCCCGCCGCGTGAGGCCGGAGAGGCCGATATCGCCTTCGTCGAGCGGCAAAAGACCGACAAGACTTTTCAACAGCGTACTTTTGCCCGCGCCGTTCGGTCCCATCACGGCGGAGAGGCGGCCACCCTGAAAGGCGCCGGAAAGATGATGCACCGCCGGCATGCGTTCATAGGAGACGGTGAGGTCGCGCAGGCGGATTTCGGCGGGACCTGTCATGCGATCGCCCACCAGACGCCAAGCCAGATGAGCGCGATGCCGAGCCCGGCCAGCGCCAGCCTCTCGCCGATTCCCGTGCCGAAGGCGGAATGGCGTTCAGGGGTGTGGCGGGAGACGGGATCGCTCATCGGTACGTTCCGGGAATGTAATATTATAACGTCTCGCAACCTAGGCCGAATTTCGTGGCTCGGCAAGGGGTGAGGGGCGCGGCGTCTTTATAAGCGGCGCTACCGGCCTTCCCGGTGCCAGGCCAGTGCGATGCTGCCGAGAATGAGGGCGAGGGCAAGGAAACCGGTCATCAGCGGCACCTGACGGACCGCATTGACCAGATATTGCTCGTTGCGGCGCAGGCCGAACCAGCCGGTTCCCGCCGCGTCATGGCCTGCGCGCACCATGCGCAGGGACGGCATGTCCTCCGCCTTGTCGCCAAGCCACCAGAGCCCGCCGCCCGTTTCCGTCGTGAAGTCTTTCAGCTTCGCATCGGTCGCGCGGACATCGGCGAACTCTTTGGGGTTGAGCGGTCCAGCCGCCGCGACGGCGGATAGCTTGCCCTGGTGGATGCGATAGAGACCCAGCTCATCGGCCTGCAGGTTCGCTTCAAAACGGCCGGGGGCGGTTTGCGTCAGCTTCAGCTCCCGCGTCTTGCCGGAGGGAAGCGTGATCTCGGCGGGCGGCGTCTCGTCGGCCATGGTGCGGCGGCTGACCGTCATCACGCCGCCCTTGGTGGAGGCGGAGAGGCGTTCCTCCTCCAGGTCGGGTTCCTTCATCAGCCAATGGGCGAGGCGGCGCAGAAGTTCGGCATAGGGGCCGCCGCCCTCGAAGCCGCGCGACCAGAGCCAGACCTGATCGGAAAGGAGCTGTGCCACGCGGCCTTCGCCGGCGCGGTCGAGCACGACGAGCGGTTTGCCGTCCGGCGTGTCCATCACCGTTTCGCCGCTATCCGTCACCGTATCGATGGTGCGGAACCAGCGTCCCCATGACGGCTCCGCTTTCGGGTCGCCTGCGGGGGCTTCGCCGGGAAGGTCTGCGGTTACGGGGTGTTTGTGGCCGAGGCCGGTTACTCTCGCCCGGAAACCGCCGACCGATACATCACCCGTAGGCCGGGCGGGCAGGATGCTCGCCAGCGGTGTGCGGTAGATCGAGTAGGGCGAGGCGAAGGCGGGGCCGGCCGCTGCGAGGATGGCGCCGCCCTTTTCCACATAGTCGACAATGTTGGACAGATAGGCGAGCGGCAACACGCCGCGCCGCTTGTAGCGGTCGAAGATGATGAGGTCGAACTGGTCGAGCTTCTCGGAAAAGAGTTCGCGCGTCGGGAAGGCGATCAGCGACAATTCGCTGACGGGCGTCGCATCCTGCTTTTCCGGCGGGCGCAGAATGGTGAAATGGACGAGATCGACCGCGGGGTCGGCCTTCAGAAGGTTGCGCCATGTCCGCTCACCCGGATGCGGTTCGCCGGAGACCAGCAGAACGCGCAGCCGGTCGCGAATGCCGTTGGCGACCACGACGGCGCGATTGTTCAGCATGGTCAGCTCTTCGGGGCCCGGGGCGACATCGACTTCGATGACGTTGGGGCCGCCATGGCTGAGCGAGAGGGTGACGGTCGTGGTCTGGCCGATTGTGGCATTGGCGGTGGTCATCTTCTCGCCGTCGACCGAGATCGTCACCGGCGCGATCCCTTCCGATTTCGCGCCCGTCTCGTCGACGCGGAATGAAAGCGAAAGCGGTTCGTCCACGATGCCGAAGCGCGGTGCCTCGACGATTGTCAGGCGGCGGTCATGCTCGTCCTTGTGGCCCGTGATCAGGGCGTGAACGGGCGCATCGAAGCCGAGCGCCCGGGCGTCCTTCGGCACGTCATGGACCTGGCCGTCGGTGAGGAGCACGGCGCCGGCGATACGTTCGCGCGGCACGTCGGTCAGCGCGTTTTCGAGCGCGGCGAAAAGCTCCGTGCCGTTTTCCGACCCGGGATCGTTCCTGACGCGCACGATGCGCGTTTCGATATCGGCGGTCGCGGCGATCTGCTTTTCGAGTTTTGCAAGCGCGGCTTCCGTCTGGGCGGGGCGCTCGCCGATCTGCTGGCTCTGGCTTTCGTCGACCACGATGGCTGCAACGTCCGGTACCGGCGTGCGGTCTTCCTGTCTTACGGTCGGGTTCAACATTGCCAGCATCAGAAGGGCGAATGCACCGGCCCGCCAGGGTGTGCCACGCGCTCGCCGCCAGAAGGAAAAGATCAGCACGATGACGGCAGCGGCACCCAGAGCGGCAAGCAGCACGGGAGGCAGCGCAGGTTCGAAGACGATATCCCAGTTCATGATGCCAACCCCTATTGCCCAAGCCGCTCGAGAAGAGCGGGGATATGCACCTGATCGGATTTGTAGTTGCCGGTCAGTGCATACATGACGAGGTTGATGCCGACACGTTCGGCCATTTCGCGCTGGCGTTCGCCGCCGGGCACGACCGGGTAGCGCGCGCGCCCGCTGTCATCCACCGCCCAGGCGGCGGCATAGTCGTTGGAGCCGACGATGATGGGCGAGACGCCGTCATTGGTGCGGGCGGTCAGGCTGGTCGTATCCGTCGAGCCGCTGTCGCTTGCCGCGGCCCATAGCTGTCCGCCGGCCCATCGGCCGGGAAAGTCCTTCAGCAGATAGAAGCTGCGCGTCAGCACGTGATTGGCGGGAACGGGTTCCAGTGCGGGAAGGTCGAGCCCTGCCAGAAGGCGTTGCAGCGTCCGGGCGCCGGGACCGCCGCCTGCGCCCGACAGCGCTTCCTGCTGGTCGCGCGTGTCGAACAGGATCATGCCGCCGTTTTTCATATAGGCGCCGATCTTGCCGAGCGTTTCGGGAGAGAGAGGGGGCTGTCTTTCCGTCATCGGCCAGTAGAGCAGCGGGAAGAAGGCCAGTTCGTCTTTTGCGACATCGACGCCCATCGGATCGCCGGGCTCGAAGGCGGTGCGTTGTCGCA
>CAYSVF010000080.1:0-8823 GCA_964434415.1 uncultured Parvibaculum sp. | reverse complement strand
TCGGCGGCGGGTCCGCCGGATACACGGCCGCCATCTATGCCGCGCGCGCCATGCTCGAGCCCGTTCTCATTCAGGGCATTCAGCCCGGCGGCCAGCTCACCATCACCACCGATGTGGAGAACTATCCGGGCTTTGCCGATCCCATCCAGGGCCCCTGGCTGATGGAGCAGATGGAAGCGCAGGCGAAAAACATGGGCACGGAAATGATCGGCGACACGATCACCGAGGCCGACCTCTCCGCCCGCCCCTTCAAGCTCAAGGGCGACAGCGGCACGCTTTACACCTGCGACGCGCTCATCATCGCGACCGGCGCGCAGGCGAAATGGCTCGGCCTGCCGTCGGAAGACAAGTTCCAGGGCTTCGGCGTGTCGGCCTGCGCCACCTGCGACGGCTTCTTCTATCGCGGCAAGGAAGTGATCGTGGTCGGCGGCGGCAATACCGCCGTGGCAGAAGCGCTCTTCCTTACGAATTTCGCGAGCAAGGTGACGGTCGTTCACCGCCGCGACGAATTCCGCGCCGAAAAGGTGATGCAGGAACGTCTCTTCAAGAACCCGAAGGTCGAAGTGGTCTGGGACAGCACGATCGAAGAGATTGTCGGCGACGAAAACCCGCTGGGCGTGACCGGCGCAAAGGTGAAGAACGTCAAGACCGGCGACGTCACCACCATCCCGGCGGACGGCGTCTTCATCGCCATCGGCCATGCGCCCGCGACCGAACTCTTCATCGACCAGCTCGAAACCAAGGAAGGCGGCTATCTGAAAACGCTGCCCGGCACACCGCGCACCAATGTGGAAGGCGTCTTCGCCGCGGGCGACGTGACGGACGATGTCTACCGCCAGGCGGTGACCGCCGCCGGCATGGGCTGCCAGGCCGCGCTCGAAGCCGAACGCTTCCTCGCCACGCAGGAAAGCGATGTCGTCGCACAGATCCCGGAAAGCGCGACGGCGTAAAGCCCGGCTTTAATCCGAATACGGAACGCCCGTATCGAAAGATGCGGGCGTTTTGCTATTCGGCGGACACCGCACCCCGCGCCCGCATGCGCTCGCGCGCATTGGCATAGGCGCCCTTGGCGGGCACGACCGGCATGGCGCCGCCAAGCCCGAAGGGCGGCATGTTGCCATAGATGCATTCATAGCTGCCGGGATCGACCGGATAGGTCTCGTGCCAGATGCCGACCGTACCGTCATCGCCGACATTGCGCGTGAACTCCGCCCAGGCGGAAACATGCGTGCCGCCCTTCTCCCGAGCATAGGCTTCGAGGTCTTCGAAGCTCCGCCAATACTGCATCAGCCCGCCGCCGCGCCAATAGGTAAAACCGGTCGCGCCGAGAAACCCTTTCGAGCGGTCGGCATGAAGCTCCTTCAGCATACGCGGCATGGCATGCGCCACGGGCAGCCATTTGCCGGGCTTGAGCAGCCTGTTCACCCGCATGCCGATCAGGAACACGACGAACGGTTCCTCGGAAACGACCGTGTAACGGCCCGCGCGAATCTCTCCCATGGAAGCCCTCCCGTCGCAAACGATGAGAGAGCTTAGCGGGGATGGCAAAAATCACGAAATGACCGGCTGTGCGCATTGCCTAACGACGGCCCTCGCCGCACACTGCCACCATCCGTGAACGCCGTTCCACCGTATAGAGCGCCTGCATGAAGATTGCCGGAGATACATACTCCTATCGCAAGGATACAGCCGTTCCGGAATTCGACGACACCGGACCGGTCACCGTCATGGACGGCGAATGCGTGCTCTGCTCGACCGGCGCGCGTTTGATCGCGCGGCACGACAAGGCCGGAGAGTTTCGCATCTGCCGTATCCAGACGGAACTGGGACGTGCCCTGTTGCAGCATTACGGGATGAGCGCCGACGATCCGGAAAGCTGGCTCTACATCGTGGACGGCCGCGCCTATACCTCGCTCGATGCAATGATCAGAGTGGGCGCACGGGTTGGCGGAGCCGGCCTGCTGCTGCAACCTTTGAGGCTTCTGCCGCGCCCCTTGCAGGACTGGCTCTACAGACGGCTTGCGCGCAATCGCTATCGGCTTTTCGGACGAACGGACATTTGCACCCTTCCCGATCCCGGCGTGCGGACGAGGCTGATGGAATGAAGGTTGCCGTCCTTGGCGGATACGGGGTGTTCGGCGCGCGCCTCAGCGAACTGCTCCTCAGGGACGGACATGAGGTCCTGATTGTCGGGCGGCATCTGGAATCCGCCCGCGCCCTCGCCGACCGGATCGGCGGCCAGCCCCTGGCCGTGGATATTCGCAACTCGCCTGAGACGATCTTCAAAGACAAACCCGATGCGGTGGTAGACGCTGTCGGCCCGTTTCATGACTACGGGGAAGATCGCTATCTCATTCCCCGCCTCTGCCTGCGTCATGGCGCCGACTATCTCGACCTTTCCGACAATGCAGACTTCACCGCCGGGATATCCGCCCTCGACGCGCAGGCGCGGGAATACGGCAGACGGCTCCTCTCGGGCGCATCGAGAGTCCCGGGCATATCCTCTGCCGTGGCGGCGGACCTCACCGAAGGTCTCGACGAAATCCTCCTGATCGACAGCGCCATCATGCCCGGCAATCGCGCGCCGCGCGGAACATCGGTCATTGCGAGCATTGTCAGCCAACTCGGAACGACCTCCCGCGTCTGGCGCGGCGGCATCTGGCGCGATCAGCCCTGCTGGAGCGATGCGCGGCGCATTCGTCTCGCGCCTGCTCTGGTCCGGCGCGTGCAATTCATCGAAGTTCCCGATATCCGCCTTTTTCCGGCGTTCTTCAGAGCCAGATCGGTCATGTTCCGCGCCGGTATGGAACTCGACACCCTGAACATGTCGATGCGTGCCGTTGCCACGCTTCGCCGATATTGGCCCTTCGAGGTCACCGCCCGGCGGGCGGGCCTGTTCCGATGGCTCGCCAACCTCTTTCTCTCTTTCGGGACGGATCGGGGCGGCATGCGGGTCACGGTGGTGGGAAGTAAAGGCGGCACAACCGTCCGGCGCGACTGGAGGCTAATCGCCGAGGCGGGCGACGGGCCCTATATCCCCGCGGTGACCGCCAGAGCGGCAATCCGCAAACTGGACAGGGTGCCGCCCGGCGCGCGGCCCTGCCTCGCCGAAACATCGCGCCGGGAAATCGAGGAAGCCATGTCCGACCTCGCCGTGTCTACGGAAGCGAATGAAACGCCCTGCCCAACGCTCTTCCAGTCTGCGCTGGCCGACCGTTGGGATCTTCTCCCGCCGGAAGCTCAGGCCCTGCACAGCATCCAGGACATGGAGAGTTTTTCAGGCACCGCGAAGGTAACGCGCGGACGCTCCCTCATCGCACGGTTCGCTGCATGGTTCTTCGGATTTCCGCAGGAAGCCGAAGAGGTTCCCATCACAATTACAAAGACCCGCACCGAAAAGGGAGAAATCTGGGAGCGGAATTTCGGCGGCCGCGTGTTCCGGTCCTACTGCACACCGGCGCCTGGCCCCTATCGCTACCGGGAGCGCTTCTGGCTGTTCAACTACGAGCAGGAGCTGCCATTGGAAAACGGTTCCATGCACCTGCCGGTCCGGCGCGGCTGGTTCCTCGGTATTCCCTTGCCCGGCATCTTCCTACCGGTGAGCGACAGCCGTGAGTATGTGCGCGATGGCGTTTTCCATTTCGATGTGGCGCTCGGCGCACCTCTGCATGGCGGTCTGATCGTGCGCTACCGCGGATGGGTCAAACCGGATCGCGACGGCGGCGCGCCAGCCCTCTCCTTCTGACATAAAAAACGCCGCGGAGTTTCCTCCGCGGCGTTGTGCGTTCGTATCGGGATCGAGGCTTATTCGATCATGCTGCGGAGCATCCAGGCGGTTTTCTCGCTGGCGTTCATGCGCTGGACCATCAGGTCCGCCGTCACTTCGTCCTTCGCCTCGTCGGCGAGCTGGAAGAGATCGCGCGCCGTCTTCACCACCGTTTCATGACCCTTCACGAGATTGGCGACCATCTGGTCGGCGCTCGGGACGCCATTGTCCTCCTGAATGGAGGTGAGCTTGGCGTATTCCGCATAGGTGCCCGGCGCGTAATAGCCCAGAGCGCGGATGCGCTCGGCAATCTCGTCCGTCGCCGCCCAAAGCTCGCGATACTGCTCCTCAAACATCAGATGGAGCGCGCGGAACTGCGGGCCGGTGACGTTCCAGTGGTAATTATGGGTCTTGAGATAAAGCGTGTAGGTGTCCGCCAGAACGCGGCCGAGGCCTTCGGCAATGGCGTTACGGTCGCCCTGAGCGATACCGGTATCGACTTTCATATCCATCATGCACCTCCTTGGTCGCATTCATCTCAACTGAAGATCAAGGAACATGTATGAAGCCATAAGCCCGTTACAACCCTCTTTAGAATTATTTTAAAATGACTTTTTGACGCAGAAAAAAGGGCCGGAAGTGCCCGGCCCTCTTCATTGTCGGTCGATCGGGCTCAGCTCAGCGAGGCGCAGAAACGCTGGATGCGCTCGCAGGCTTTTACGAGGTTCTCCGTCGAGGTCGCATAGGAAATGCGGAAGTAAGGCGAAAGCCCGAAGGCGCCGCCATGGACGCAGGCCACGCCCTCCGCTTCCAGAAGCTGCTCGACGAAGTCCTGGTCGTTCTCGATGACCTTGCCCGACGGCGTCTTCTTGCCGATCGTGCCCGCGCAGGACGGATAGACATAGAAGGCGCCTTCCGGCGTCGGGCAGGCGATGCCCGGGGCCTGGTTGAGCATGGACACCACGAGATCGCGGCGCTCCTTGAAGACGGCCGCGCGCTCGGGGATGAAATCCTGCGTCCCGTTCAGCGCTTCCACCGCCGCCCATTGCGAGATGGAGGTCGGGTTGGAGGTGGACTGGCCCTGCACCTTGGCCATCGCCTTGATGAGTTCCACCGGCCCGGCGCAATAGCCGATACGCCAGCCCGTCATCGCATAGGCCTTGGAGACGCCGTTCATGGTGAGCGTGCGGTCGTAAAGACCCGGCTCCACCTGCACGGGCGTGACGAACTGGAAATCGTCATAGACGAGATGCTCATACATGTCGTCGGTGAGGACCCAGACATGGGGATGCTTCATCAGCACGTCGGTGAGCTGCTTCAGCTCGTCGCGCGTATAGGCCGCGCCCGAGGGGTTCGACGGCGAGTTGAAGATGAACCATTTCGTCTTCGGCGTGATCGCCGCCTCCAGCGCCGCCGGCGTCAGCTTGAAACCGGTTTCCATGGAGGCTTCGGCAAAGACCGGCTTGCCGCCTGCGAGCAGCACGATATCGGGATAGGACACCCAGTAAGGCGTCGGGATGACGACCTCGTCGCCTGGGTTCAGCGTGGCGACCATCGCGTTGAAGATGATCGGCTTGCCGCCCGGCGCGACGAAGGCCTGGTTCGGCGCATAGTCGAGCCCGTTCTCCCGCTTGAACTTGGCGCAGATCGCCGCCTTGAGTTCCGGGATGCCGTCGACGGCGGTGTATTTGGTCTCGCCGCGGCGGATCGCCTCGATGGCGGCTTCCTTGATGTTGTCCGGCGTATCGAAATCCGGCTCGCCCGCGCCCAGCCCGATCACGTCGACGCCCTGCGCTTTCAGATCGCGCGCTTTCTGGGTCGCGGCCATGGTGGCCGACGGCTGAATGCGATTGAGTGCGTCCGAAATGAAACCCATGGCGTGATCTCCTGTGTGGGGCCCCGAATGCCAAAGGGAGGGGCCCGAAAAGGCGGCTGAAACCTAAGCCCGCCGCCTTTGCAGTGCAACACGCTAATCGGACAAAACGCTATCCGTTTCCGCCGAAAGATCGCGGATCGGCTTTCCTCGCGTGAGTTCCAGCGGGATCGTGCCCGCCCAGACGGGAAGCGCCATATCCTCAGGGTCGTCCTTCGGGCCGCCGGTGCGCAGCTTGGCCGCCACCTGCTCCAGCGGAACGGCGAAGACGGCGGTCGCCTTCATCTCCTGCGCATTGGCGCGGCGGGCCTTGGCGGAACGGCCTTCTTCCACCCTCTCCACCATCAGGTCCAGCGCATCGGCCTTCTCCTCGCCGGTGAGTTCCACCGCCGCGCCATGGATGATGACGGAGCGGTAGTTCATCGAGTGGTGGAAGGCGGAACGCGCGAGAATGAGCCCGTCCAGATGGGTGACGGCAAGCGTCACCGCCTCGCCGCGCTTCAGCGCCATGGAAAGCCCGGCCCTGGCGGAGAGATGGATCAGCACCCGCTCGCCCGCCCGGACATAGAAGACGGGAATGATCTCCGGCCCCTGCGCGCCCTGAAAACCGGCATGGGCAACATAGCCGTCGTCGAGGATCGCATGAACGGTGGCCCGGTCGAAGCGCTCGCGGCCCGGCGCGCGCCGGGGCCTGAAAGCCTTGTCGGGACTGTAATCGCTGTTCTCGCTCGCCATGTCGCTCGCTCCATTGGCTCCAACCGTGAATGGCGTCCCTATCGGCCAGAATTGGACCTACCAGAAGGTCCATTGATGTAATTATAATGGAGCCATTCTTGGTGAGACCGTCGGAGAGAGGCCGGATGCCGGACACACCATTGCCGCTGGGTACGCTGTCGCTCGACACGACGGGCGATCTGCCGCTTTACCGCCAGCTCTATGACCGGCTGCGCGAGGCCATACTGGATGGACGGTTGAAGCCGGGGGCGCGTCTCCCCTCCTCGCGCGGACTGGCCACGGAACTCGGCGTCGGACGCAACACCGTGGTCTCCGCCTATGAGCAACTGACGGCGGAAGGCTATCTCGACAGCCATATCGGCGCGGGCACGCGGGTGGCGCATCTGCTGCCGGACCGGCTGACGGGACCGGGCGAGCCGCCCCCGCGGCGGACGCAAAGCCCGACGGCCCGGCCCGCGAAACGCGCGCTCTCCCGGCGCGGCGACGCCATGCAGGGCGTCAGACGGCCCGCGGCGAACTATCTTCGCGGCGTCACCCGCCCCTTCCAGCACGGATTGCCGGATATCGAAGACTTCCCCGCGCTTTTGTGGAGCCGCCTGCTGGCAAAACACTGTCGCGATCCGCGCCACGATTTGTTCGGCTATGAGGTCGACAAGGGCCATGAGGGCCTGCGCAGGGCGATCGCCGACTACGCGGCCGCCGACCGGGGCGTCGTCTGCGCACCCGAACAGGTGATCGTCACCGCCGGGGCGCAGGCGGCCCTCGACCTTGCCATCCGTATGCTGATCGACCCCGGCGACACGGTGTGGATGGAAGACCCGGGCTATCTCGGCGCACGCGGCGCACTCATGAGCGCGGAAGCCGATATCCGCGCCGTCGAAGTGGACGGAAACGGCATGGATGTGGAGACCGCCATCGCCACCCTGCCGCCGCCGCGCCTCGCCTATGTCACGGCCTCGCACCAGTTTCCCATGGGGGCAACGCTCTCCCTGCCCCGCCGGCTTGCGCTGATCGAGCATGTGGCGCAAAGCGGCGGCTATATCCTCGAAGACGATTACGATTCGGAGTTCCGCTTTGCCGGGCGCCCCATCGCCTCGCTGCAGGGCCTCGATCGCGGCGACACCGTGATCTATATGGGCACGCTCGCCAAGACGCTCTTTCCCGCGATCCGGATCGGCTATCTCATCGTGCCGCCGGCGCTTGCCGAGCCCTTTTCCGTGGCGATCCGGCTCACCGGGCATATTCCACCCGCATCGCTGCAGGCCGCGCTGGCGGAGTTCATCGAAGAAGGCCATTTCGGCGCGCATGTGCGCCGTGTCCGGCAGGTCTATGCAAGGCGGCGGGCGATCCTGCTGGAAGAACTCGACACCACGCTCGCCCGCTGGCTGCGCCCCGCCCCCGGCGAGGGCGGATTGCAGCTTGCCGCCCTGCTGCCGCCCGGCGCGGATGATGCGAAGGCCGCCGCCGCCGCGCGAGGGGGAGACATTCACGCCACCGCGCTTTCCGCCTACCGGCTGACGCCGGGCGGCAGGCCGGGCCTTCATATGGGCTATGCGGGCGTGCCCGACGATGCGCTACGCAAGGGCGCAAGGACGCTTGCAACGGTGCTGGAGAAAGAGAAGATGTTGGAGTTTTGAAGGATATTCGTCATGGCCCGGCTTGTCCGGGGCATGACGCAGAATTGGAAAGCGACGCCATGCGACTCTACCAGATGCAGGATTCCGGCAATTGCTACAAGCCGCGCCTGCTCGCCCATATGACGGGACGCGAGCTTGAGCTTGTCGACATCGACATTCTGAAAGGCGAGAGCCGTACGCCGGACTTCCTGGCAAAGAACCCCAATGGTCGCGTGCCGACGCTGGAACTGGAGGACGGCCGCCTGCTGGCGGAATCGAACGCCATGCTCTTCCATCTCGCGCAAGGAACGCCCTACTGGCCGGACGACGCCTTCGAACAGGCGCAGGCGCTGCAATGGATGTTCTTCGAACAGTACAGCCATGAGCCCTATATCGCCGTTGCGCGCTACTGGCAGTCGATCAGGCCCGGCGGCGCGGAAGAGGCAAGGGACCGCTTTGCCGAATGGCATGAACGCGGCTATCAGGCGCTCGACGTGATGGAAAGGCAGCTTGCCGCGCAGGACTGGTTCGTCGGCACCCGGATGACCATTGCCGACATCGCGCTCTACGCCTACAGCCATGTGGCGCATGAGGGCGGCTTCAACCTCGACGCCTATCCGGCCGTCCGGAACTGGATTGCGCGCATCGAGGTGCAGCCGCTTTATGTGCCGATGAGCTGGCGGCCGGTGTGAGGAATCAACGCCTTATCCGGGCTCGCCATAATATGGCCGCAAAATCTTCAGCCCACGGCCCGTTTTTCTGACCGGCACCGCCCCATTCCTCCGTGAATCTCACTCATACCGAAATGCATGAATGAGGGGATGTCACCATGA
>CAYSVF010000079.1:0-8829 GCA_964434415.1 uncultured Parvibaculum sp. | reverse complement strand
GCGGGCTCTGCTCGTTCTTCAGCGCGTCAAACGTCGCGCGAACCATGTTGTAGGGATTGGAGGTGCCGAGCGACTTCGCCACGACATCCTGCACACCCAGCGTCTCGAAAACGGCGCGCATCGGACCGCCGGCGATGATACCGGTACCGGGAGGTGCAGCGCGAAGCACGACGCGGCCCGCACCATGACGGCCATCGACATCGTGATGCAGCGTACGCCCTTCACGAAGCGGAACCCGGATCATCGAGCGCTTGGCGGCTTCGGTCGCCTTGCGGATCGCTTCCGGCACTTCGCGCGCCTTGCCGTGACCAAAGCCGACACGGCCCTTCTGGTCACCGACGACGACGAGCGCGGCAAAGCCGAAACGACGGCCGCCCTTTACCACCTTGGCGACGCGATTGATGTGGACCAGCTTGTCCACGAATTCGCTGTCGCGATCTTCCCGTTCACGATTGTCTTTACGTGCCACGTTCAAATTCCCTTAGAAGTTGAGTCCGCCCTCGCGCGCGCCGTCCGCGAGCGCCTTGACCCGACCGTGATAAATATAGCCGCCGCGGTCGAACACCACATCGGTGACGCCCGCATCTTTGGCACGCTTTGCCAGCAGTTCGCCGACCTTGGTCGCTGCATCGACATTGCCGCCGGCCTTGATGCCGAGATCGGGATCGAGCGACGAAGCGTGGGCAAGCGTCTTGCCCTCCTTGTCATCGATCACCTGGGCATAGATATGCTTGGACGAACGGAACACCGAGAGCCTCGGGCGCCCATTCGCGTTTTTCGCGAGCCGCGAGCGGTTGCGCAAAGCGCGCCGCTGGGAAAGGGTCATGTTCTTCATGGATACACCCGATTACTTCTTCTTGCCTTCCTTGCGGAAGATGTACTCGCCGGCATATTTCACGCCCTTGCCCTTATAGGGCTCCGGAGCGCGATAGGCGCGGATTTCCGCCGCCACCTGACCGACGCGCTGCTTGTCGATACCGCTCACTTCGATCTCGGTCGGCTTCGCACACTTGATCTCGATGCCGTCCGGGATCGGATACTTCACGTCATGGCTGAAGCCGAGATTGAGCTGGAGCGCCTTACCCTGCACTGCTGCACGGTAACCGACACCGTTAATCTCGAGCTTCTTGGTGAAGCCTTCGGTCACACCCGTCACAAGGTTCTGCACCAGCGTACGGCTCAGGCCCCACATGGCACGGCCACGCGGCGCGCCTTCGCGCGGCTGCACGGAGATGCCTTCGTCACCCATCTCAACTGTGACGTCGTCAACCAGCGTCAGCTCCAGGGTCCCCTTCGGGCCCTTTACCGACACCTTCTGGCCGTCGATCTTTGTTTCGACGCCCTTCGGAACCTCAATGGGTCTTTTGCCAATTCGAGACATGGTCTCTGCTTCCTGTCGTCAACTCGTTGCAGCCGGTCTGACGCGTCTTAGAAGACGCGGCACAGGACTTCGCCACCTACATTCTGTTCCCTCGCCGCCGCGTCGGACATGATGCCCTTCGGCGTGGAGAGGATCGAAATGCCAAGCCCGTTATGGACCGTCGGCATCGTCTTCACCGAGGAGTACACCCGGCGGCCCGGCGTCGAGACACGCTCGATCTCCCGGATAACCGGCTCACCCTCGGTATATTTCAGTTCGATCTCGAACTCGCTCTTGCCGTCGGCATATTCGGTCTTCGAATAGCCCCGGATAAAGCCTTCTTCAGCGAGAACGTCGAGCACCCAGCCACGAAGCTTGGAAGCCGGCGTAACCACCTTGGACTTGCCGCGCGTCTGCGCGTTGCGAATCCGGGTGAGCATATCGCCAAGAGGATCGGACATTGTCATGCGCGTAGTCTCCTTACCAGCTCGACTTCACCATGCCGGGAATCTGCCCCTTGGACGCGAGGTCCCGGAGCGCGATACGCGACATGCGCAGCTTGCGGTAGTACGCCTTGGGACGACCGGTGACTTCACACCGGTTATGAAGACGCGTCTTGGACGAATTGCGCGGCAGCTCGTTGAGCTTGAGCTGCGCCTGGAAACGCTCTTCCATCGAAAGAGACTCGTCCTTGGTCATCGCCTTCAGCTTGGCGCGCTTTTCGGCATACTGCGCAACAAGCTTGCGGCGCTTTTGATCCCGGTTGATGGCGCTTTTCTTAGCCATTCCTACCTCCGTCGGGTCCGCCCCATGCGGACCGTGAGAAACTTACTTCGTGAACGGGAAGTTGAACTTCCGAAGCAGCTCGCGCGCTTCGTCGTTCGTGTCCGCCGTGGTACACACGATGATGTCCATACCCCAGACCTGATCGACCTTGTCGTATTCGATCTCGGGGAAAACGATGTGTTCTTTGAGCCCCATCGCAAAGTTGCCGCGCCCGTCGAAGCTCTTCGGGTTCAGGCCGCGGAAGTCACGCACGCGCGGCAGCGCGATGGTGATCAGCCGGTCGAGAAACTCGTACATGCGGTCGCGGCGCAGCGTAACCTTTACGCCGATCGGCATGTCTTCGCGAAGCTTGAAGCCCGCGATCGAGGTCTTGGCCTTGGTAATGACCGGCTTCTGGCCGGTAATCGCCTGCAGGTCTTCGAAGGCGGACTTGATCTTCTTGGAGTCGCCGACGGCCTCGCCGACGCCCATGTTGATCACGACCTTGTCGATCCGCGGGATCTGAAGCAGGTTCGCATAGTTGAACTGCTCCTTCATCTCGCCACGAATGGCATCGTTATACTGTGCGCGCAGGCGCGGCGCGTAGCTCTGTGCTTCAGCCATCGATCACATCTCCCGACGCCTTGGCAAACCGGACCTTGCGGCCGTCGTCCAGCGTCTTGAAACCAACTCGCGTCGCCTTGCCGGAAGCCGGATCGGCAATGGCGAGATTCGACAGGTGAATGGACGCCTCGCGGGTCGAAATACCGCCGGCCGACACCTGGGACGGCTTCTCGTGGCGCTTCACCATGTTCACACCCTGAACGAGGGCGCGGGATTCTTTCGGGAGCACGGCGAGAACTTCGCCGGTCCTGCCCTTGTCCTTGCCCGTGAGGACAACGACCTTGTCACCCTTTTTGATCTTCTGGGCCATCAGAGCACCTCCGGGGCCAGCGAGACGATCTTCATGTGGTTCTTCGCGCGAAGTTCGCGGGTCACCGGACCGAAGATACGGGTGCCGATCGGCTCGCCCTGGTTATTCACAAGCACCGCCGCATTGCGGTCGAAACGGATGACGCTCCCATCTGCGCGGCGGATATCCTTCGCGGTGCGAACGATCACGGCCTTGACCACATCGCCCTTCTTCACCTTGCCGCGCGGAATGGCTTCCTTCACGCTGACGACAATAATGTCGCCCACGGAAGCGTATTTCCGCTTGGAACCACCCAGAACCTTGATGCACATCACGCGACGCGCACCAGAGTTGTCGGCGACCTCCAGGTTTGTTTCCTGCTGAATCATGACTTCATCCGCCTTCGCTCGGACCGAACCTTACCCCTACGGGATCAGGACTCGTCCGTAATGACTTCCCATCGCTTGCTACGAGAGTGCGGGCGGCATTCCTGGATCTTCACGATCTGGCCGACCTTCGCCTGATTGCTCTCGTCATGAGCGTGATACTTCTTGGTGCGGCGCACGATCTTCTTCAGGAGCGGGTCCTTGAAGCGGCGCTCGATATTCACTGTCACCGTCTTTTCGTTCTTGTCGCTGACAACGACACCCTGGAGGATTCTCTTCGGCATTGTTTTCGTCCTCAGCCCTTATTCTGTTCAGCCGGCGCGCTCTGCCGCTGCATGGTCTTGATCCGCGCAATATCGCGGCGGATCTGACGGAAGCGCGCAGTCTTCTCTAGCTGGCCGCTCGCCTGCTGGAAGCGAAGGTTGAACTGTTCCTTCTTCAGCTTCACCAGCTCGTCGTCGAGCTGGTCCGGCGTCATGTCTCTCACTTCACTGGCCTTCATGGCCCGACCCTTTCATTTCGTCGCCGCCGCACGGCGGGAAATTTGCCTTAACCGACCTCAAGCTCAACCGTGCTCGCCGGGACGCGACACAAAGCGCGTCTTGACCGGAAGCTTGGCCGCACCGAGACGCAGCGCCTCTTCGGCGATCGCGTGCGGAACGCCATCGATCTCGAACATGATCCGGCCCGGCTTCACCTTGGCCGCCCAGTATTCCGGCGTACCCTTGCCCTTACCCATACGGACTTCGGTCGGCTTCTGGGAAACCGGGACGTCCGGGAAGATGCGGATCCACACACGGCCCGCGCGCTTCATGTGACGCGTGATCGCACGGCGTGCCGCCTCGATCTGGCGCGCGGTCACTCGGGCCGGCTCCTGGGCCTTGAGGCCATAGGCGCCGAAATCCAGATTCGTTCCGCCCTTGGCAGCGCCGTGAATACGGCCCTTGTGTTGCTTGCGGAACTTTGTGCGCTTCGGTTGCAGCATCGTCGTTACTCTCTATCGCTCGATCGCGGGAATGTTTTCGTCCCGCCGATTGTGCTTAAGCCCTTTTAGCCGTTCTGGTGCTCACGGCGCTGACGCTGGCCACTGCCATCGCCTTCCATCGCACGGCGTTCGGACGCCATCGGATCGTGCTCAAGGATTTCGCCCTTGTAGATCCAGACCTTCACGCCGCAGGTGCCGTAAGCGGTCTTCGCCGTCGCAACGCCGTAATCGATGTCGGCGCGCAGCGTGTGAAGCGGCACACGGCCTTCGCGGTACCATTCGGTGCGCGCGATTTCCGCACCGCCCAGACGGCCCGAGCAGGTGATGCGGATGCCGCCTGCCCCCAGACGCATGGCGGACTGCACCGCCCGCTTCATCGCGCGGCGGAACGCCACACGGCGCTCGAGCTGCTGCGCAATATTCTCCGCGACCAGCGTCGCATCGATCTCGGGCTTGCGGACTTCGACGATATTCAGATGAACTTCCGAATTCGTCATCTTGCTGATCTTGCGGCGAAGGACTTCGATGTCCTGGCCCTTCTTGCCGATCACTACACCCGGACGCGCCGTGTGGATGGAGACGCGGCACTTCTTGTGCGGGCGCTCGATCACGATGCGCGACACGCCGGCCTGCTTGACTTCCTTGGCCAGGAACTCGCGGATCTTCAGATCCTCATGCAGCAGCTTGCCGTATTCGTGACGGCCGGCGTACCAGCGGGAGTCCCAGGTGCGGTTGATACCCAGCCGCAGACCGATCGGATTAACTTTATGACCCATCAGGCCGTCTCCTCGACTTGGCGAACGACGATCGTGAGCTGGCTGAACGGCTTCTCGATGCGACCCACGCGACCACGCGCACGGGCATGCCACCGCTTCATCACCAGGTTCTTGCCCACATAGGCCTCGGAGACGACGAGATCGTCGACATCGAGGTCGTGGTTGTTTTCCGCATTCGCAATCGCGCTCTGCAGAATCTTCTTCACGTCCTTCGCGATACGCTTGCGCGAGAAGGTCAGGTCGGCCAGAGCCGTCTCCACCTTCTTGCCGCGAATGGTCTGCGCGACGAGGTTCAGCTTCTGCGGGCTGATGCGGATCATGCGACCCACGGCCTGCGCCTCATTCTCAGGCAGACGCCTTTTTGCTGCAGGTTTGCCCATGGCTTACCTCTTCGCTTTCTTGTCGGCCGTATGGCCGTAATAGGTCCGCGACGGCGAGAACTCGCCGAGCTTGTGGCCCACCATGTCTTCCGTGACCAGGACCGGCACATGCTTCTTGCCGTTATGCACACCGAAGGTCAGGCCGACGAATTGCGGCAGGATGACCGAGCGGCGGCTCCAGGTCTTGATGACTTCCTTGCGTCCCGAAGAACCCGACTTCTCTGCCTTCTTCAGCAGATACCCGTCGACGAAGGGGCCTTTTTTGACTGAACGAGCCATAGTTAGTTCCCTTAACCCTTACGCTTGTGACGGCTACGGACGATGTATTTGTCGGTCGCCTTGTTGCTGCGCGTGCGCTTGCCTTTGGTCGGCTTGCCCCACGGCGTCACCGGATGACGGCCGCCCGAAGTACGCCCTTCACCACCGCCATGCGGATGGTCGACCGGGTTCATAACCACGCCGCGAACGTGCGGGCGCTTGCCCATCCAGCGCTTGCGGCCGGCTTTCGCGATCGTGATGTTCATGTGGTCCGGATTGGACACAGCGCCGATCGACGCCATGCACTCACCCGAAACCATGCGCGTCTCGCCGGAAGAAAGGCGAACCAGCGCGTACCCCTGGTCGCGGCCGACAAGCTGCACATAGGCACCTGCGGACCGTGCGATCTGACCGCCCTTGCCCGGCTTCATCTCCACATTGTGGACGATGGTGCCGACCGGAATGTTCTTCAGCGGCATCGCATTGCCCGGCTTCACGTCGACGCGCTCGCCCGAAACCACCTTGTCGCCAGCCTGCAGACGCTGCGGCGCCAGAATGTAGCTCAGCTCGCCATCGTCATACTTGATGAGCGCGATGAACGCGGTCCGGTTCGGATCGTATTCGAGGCGTTCCACCGTCGCAGAGACGTCGGCTTTGCGGCGCTTGAAGTCCACAAGACGATAGCTGCGCTTATGCCCGCCACCGCGGAAGCGCGTGGTCACGCGCCCCTTGTTGTTACGGCCACCCGACTTGGTCAGGCCTTCCGTCAAGGTCTTCACGGGCTTGCCCTTATGAAGACCCGACCGGTCCACGATCACCAGGCCGCGTTGCGCCGGGCTTGTCGGTTTGTACTTTTTAAGTGCCATAGCTTTAAGCTTCTTACCTTGGCGGCCCTAGCGGACCAATTCCTCAAAGACCCGTCGTGATGTCGATCGAATGGCCCTCTTCGAGGGTCACGACCGCTTTCTTGACGTCGCTCTGCTTACCCTTGATGCCGCGGAAGCGCTTCGTCTTGCCCTTCCGGTTCAGCGTGTTGACCGCCTTCACCTTGACCTTGAAGAGGGCTTCGACCGCTTCCTTCACCTGAGGCTTCGTCGCGCTATCCACAACCTTGAAAACCACCTGGTTGTTCTCGGCGGCGAAAGTCGACTTCTCGGTGATGATCGGCGCCACGATGATGTCGTAATGCGTCTCGCTCATTTGAAGCGCGCCTCCAGGCTCTCGACTGCGGCCTTGGTCAGCACGAGCTTTTCGCGCCGCAGAATGTCGTACACATTGATGCCTTGCACCGGCAGCACATCCACATTCGGGATGTTGCTCGCCGCCTTGGCGAAATTCGAGTCGAGCTCCGCGCCGTCGATGATGAGCGCATTGCTCAGCCCCAGCTTCGCGAAAGCTTCCTTGGCAGCCTTGGTCTTCGGCTCGGCCAGCTTCGCCTCGTCGATGATGACGAGATTGTCGCTCTTCGCCTTGCTCGAAAGCGCATGACGCAGGGCGAGCGCGCGAACCTTCTTGGGCAGATCGATCGCATGGCTGCGTACAACCGGACCGAACGCCTTGCCGCCACCGCGGAACTGCGGCGCCTTGCGGTCACCGTGACGCGCACCGCCGGAGCCCTTCTGGCGCACGAACTTCTTGCCCGTGGCCGCGATCTCGCTGCGGCCCTTCGTCTTGTGCGTGCCGGCCTGACGCTTGGCGAGCTGGTAGCTGACCATGCGATGCAGGATGTCCGCGCGGGGTTCCAGCGCAAACACTTCGTCGAGAAGCTCGACAGAGCCCGCCTTGCCGGCGTCAAGCGTGGTTACGTCCGCCTTCATCACGCACCTTCCTTGTCGGCGCCTTCGGCGCCATTCGTCTCTTCAGCCGGCGCTTCGGCGGGGGCGTCTTCGGCAGCCACTTCCGCAGCTTCCTCGGCAGGCTTCGCAAGCTCTTCGCCGGCCCGGCGGAATGCACCCGGCATCGGGACTTCGTCGGGAAGCTTGGACTTCACCGCATCGCGAAGCATGATCCAGCCGCCCTTGGAGCCCGGCACCGCGCCGCGCACCATGATGAGGCCGCGCTCGGGATCGGTCTGCACCACCTCCAGGTTCTGCGTCGTCACACGACGCGCACCCATGTGGCCCGCCATCTTCTTGCCTTTGAACACCTTGCCGGGGTCCTGGCACTGACCGGTCGAGCCGTGGCTGCGGTGGCTGATCGACACGCCATGCGTTGCACGCAGGCCGCCGAAATTGTGCCGCTTCATCGCACCCTGAAAGCCCTTACCGATCGACGTCCCGCAGGCATCGACGAGCTGACCGGCGACGAAATGATCCGCCGTCAGTTCCACGCCCACATCGAGCAGGTTTTCCGGGGTCACGCGGAACTCCACGATCTCCCGCTTCGGCTCGACGCTCGCCACGGCAAACTGGCCGCGCTGCGATCTGGACACGTTCTTCGCCTTGGCAAGCCCGGCACCGAGCTGAACGGCGGTGTAGCCGTTCTTTTCCTCGGTACGCTGGCTGACAACCTGGCAATTATCCAGTTTCAGCACCGTCACTGGTACATGCCGCCCGTCTTCGGTGAACAGGCGGGTCATGCCCATCTTTTTGACAATCACACCGGAACGCATGGTCCCATTCCTCGTCTTGATCCAGAAAACAAGCTGCTTAGAGCTTGATTTCCACGTCCACACCGGCCGCCAGGTCGAGCTTCATAAGAGCGTCTACCGTCTGGGGCGTGGGGTCCACGATGTCGAGCACACGCTTGTGCGTCCGAATTTCGAATTGCTCACGGCTCTTCTTGTCGATATGCGGGCCGCGAAGCACCGTAAATTTTTCAAGCCGCGTCGGCAGCGGGATAGGACCCAGAACCTGGGCGCCCGTACGCTTCGCCGTGTTCACGATTTCCCGCGTGGACACGTCCAGCACACGGTGGTCGAAACCCTTGAGCCTGATGCGGATCTTCTGCTGTTGCATCTTCAATCCTTGCCTGTAATCGGCTTGGGCGGGGCGCGCCATCGAGGCG
>CAYSVF010000078.1:933-8863 GCA_964434415.1 uncultured Parvibaculum sp. | reverse complement strand
TTCCAGCATGATGTGAAGCGCCTTGCCGCGGGGCTGAAGGCGCGCGGCGTGCAGCCCGGCGAGCGCGTACTCGTCCATCTCGACAATTGCCCGGAAGCGGTCGTCGCCTGGTATGCCTGTGCGCATCTGGGCTGCGTCGCCGTCACCACCAATGCGCGCTCGGTGGCCGACGATCTGACTTACTTCGCGTCCCACGCCTCCGCGGTCGGCGCGATCACCCAGCCGGTCTTTGCCGATCTCGTGGCGGGCGCCTGCCCGGATCTCAAATGGATCGCCGTCACCGAGACCGATTGCGGCGCGCCGCCCGCCTCGGGCCATGCGCCCGGCAAGTTCGACAGCTTCTCGTCTCTCTTCGGCAATGGCGACGATGCGCCCTTGCGTCCCGCCGATCCCATGCTGCCGGTCGGCATCCAGTACACGTCGGGCACCACCTCGCGGCCCAAGGGCGTGGTGTGGACGCATGCCAATGCGCTTTGGGGCGCGAAGATGTGCGCCATGCATGAGGACCTTCGTCCCTCCGACGTGCATCTCACCTATCTGCCTTACTTCCACACCAATGCGCAGAGCTATTCCGTGCTCTCCACGCTCTGGGTGGGCGGTACGGTGGTGTTGCAGCCGCGTTTCTCCGCCTCGCGTTTCTGGGACGTGTCGCTCAAGCATGGCTGCACCTGGACGAGCATGGTGCCCTTCTGCCTGAAGGCGCTGATGGACCGCGAGGTGCCGAAGCACAACTACCGTCTCTGGGGCAATGGCGTCTGCGAGCCGCCCACGGATGCGCATTTCGGTGTGAAGACCGTCGGCTGGTGGGGCATGACCGAGACCATCACCCATGGCATCGTCGGCAATCCGCATCTGCCCGACCGGCCGATGAGCTGCGGCCGTCCCTCGCCCGGTTATGAAATCGCCATCACGCGCGAGGACGGGTCGTCGGTCGATGTGGGCGAGACGGGCTTCCTGCTGGTGCGCGGCGTACCGGGCATTTCGCTTTTCCTGGAATATCTCAACAATCCGCAGGCGACCGCCGACACCTTCGACGAGAAGGGCTTCTTCATCACCGGCGACCGGGTGACGCTTCTCGAAGACGGCTTCATCCAGTTCGCCGACCGCGACAAGGACATGCTGAAGGTCGGCGGCGAGAATGTCGCGGCATCCGAAATCGAGCGCGTGGTGATGACGGTTCCCGGCATCGCCGAATGCGCGGTCGTCGCGCGCAAGGATCCGATGCTCGACGAAGTGCCGGTCGCCTTCCTGCTCGTGCCGGGCGGGGAGGAAGCCGCGCCTGCAAACCTGAAGGACGATGTGCTCGCGGCCTGCAAGAAGGGTCTTGCCGACTTCAAGGTCCCGCGCGAGGTGCGCATCCTCGGCGAGTTCCCGCGCTCGACGCTCGAAAAGATCGCCAAGGCGGAATTGCGCAAGGTGCTGGAAGCGGAGGGATAGAAGAAATCCATCAATTCCTCGTCGTCATGGCCCGGCTTGTCCGGGCCATCCACGTCTTTACGCGAAGGAAGAAAGGCGTGGATGCCCCGCATAAAGCGGGGCATGACGGGCGGAAACAGCGAAGGCCTCACGCCTCCCAGATCATGTCCGGGCCGGGCAGGTAGGAGCCGTCATCCTCGCCCACCTCGTCTGCGATCAGCGTATTGAGCCGCGTGTTGAGCTTCTCGATGACCTGCCGATGCGCTTCGAGGTCGTTGGCGAGGTTTACCGTCTCCATCGGGTCGGCCTCGATGTCGTAAAGCTCCAGATCGTTGAGCGCCGTCAGTTCTTCCACCGTCTTCGGCGTGTTGTGTTCCAGTGGCGAGAAATAGCGCGCGAACTTGTAGCGCCCGTGCCGCACGCCGCGCATATGCCCGCGATGGTGCAGCCCTTCCAGCGCCGTGCCGAGGTCGAGCGCGCCGATCTTGGCAAACGGACCCTTCGCCTCCCGCGCGGCGGCAAAGCCGCGCATGGTCTCTTCCGACAGGTGAACGAGGCTCGTCCATTGCGACAGATGCGCATCGCGCGGGCCCGCGCCTTCATCCGTGCCGCTTGCCGTCGGCACCGGCGAGAGGTCGTACCCCTTCAGCATCGGATAGGCGGTGCGGCGTTCCGCATCGCTCACCCCCGCCATGGCGAGGATGGTCGGCGCGATGTCGAGCTGAGAGGCCAGCGCCTCCACCTCGCGCGCCTTTTTCACGTCGGGATGGCGGATCATCAGCGGCACGTTCTGGTCCTCGCGATACATGTTGCCGCCCTTGCTGCGCAGCCCGTGCACGCCGCCCATCTCGCCATGATCGGCCATGAAGATCACGATTGTGTTGCCGCTCTGGCCGGTCTCGTCCAGCGCGTCGAGTACATGGCCGAGATGCCGGTCCATGTCGCGCAGGCAGTTGTAGTAGTAATTGTTGAAGGATGCCCAGAGGTCGCGCCGGTCCAGCGGAATGTCGCCAAGCGCCAGCCGCATCACCTTCTGCATCTGGCGCTGTGCGTCCGGTTTGCCCGCAAGCGTCGCCTCGCCGAATGTGTCGGGCAGCGGCACCTGCCAGTCCGTCGCATAGATCGGATCGACCGGCGCGGGCATGATCTTGTCCGGGAACCGGCCGAGCCGCGATGTCTTCTGATGCGTGTCCGTCTCGAAGAACATGATGTCGTGCGGGTTCACGAAATTGACCGCGGCGAACCAGGGTTTGTCGCCGCCTTTCATGTTGTGCATGAAACCCGTCACGCCTTTCGCCGCCGTCGCATCGTGCAGCCAGCCCGCCTGCGCGCCGTCGCGTTCGGCATCCTGGTCGGAATGTTCGAAGCCGAAGGCGGAGAAGGTTTCCGCGATCTTCTCCTTGCCGACCTTCTGTTTGAGCGGCAGATGCGTCAGGTGCCATTTGCCGAAATAGCCGGTCGTGTAGCCCGCATCCTGCATCATCGTGCCGATGGTGGGGATGTCCTCGCGCAGTCCGCTCGCCCAGGGCAGGGGGGTGTTTTCCCAGATGCCGTTCAGCTGCGGGTGCTGGCCGGAATAGATGACGCCGCGCGCCAGCGAGCAGAGATTGGAGACCGCGCTCATGTTCCTGAAGCTTGTCGCGTCCGCCGCCAGCCGGTCGTGCTGGGGAAGCGGCAGGTTCGCGGGCAGCAGGTGCCGCGCGCGTTCCTGATCCGTCAGGATGAAGAGGATGTTGGGGCGCTTGCCCTTGTCGGTCTTGAGTGCCACGCGGGGCCGCGTGCCGCTCTTTGGGCCGGCGATATGCCAGGCGCCGTAGGCGGCGGCCAGCGCGCCGGCGCCGACAAGCGCCGTGCGGCGTGCAATCCTTTTCATGCTTTCCTCCTCGGGGCGTCTTTTAGGAGACGTCTTGTCTCAGCTCTCGTCGGTCTCGTGCTGCAGGCTTTCCAGCAGCCGGGCCACGATGCGCGCATGTTCGTCCACGAAGCTTTCCTCGCGCGGGTTCACGCCGAAAATCTTTTCGCAGACATGTTCGACGGTGAAGACGAAGGCGCCCGCGCCCGTCATCACGTAATAGGAATGCGCGTCGATCTCGCGCCCGATGATCCGGCTGATCTCGGCGCGGATGTCGCGCAAATGCGTGTCGTAGAGATAGTCGAGCCGCCATGAGGGCGCCTTGCCCTCCTGCGCCATCATCCGGTTCAGCATCGGGGCGTCGGCGCTGTAGCGCACGAAACTCGTGATGAAGGCCTTCTGGCGCTCTTCCGGCGAGAGGTCGCGGACGATATCCGCCGTCAGCGACAGGCGCTCGCGCAGATCGGCGAACAGCCGGTCCGCCATTTCCCGCCACAGCGCTTCCTTCGTGTCGAAGTGATAGGCGATGAGGCCCCGCTGTACGCCCGCATGGGTCTCGATGGTGCGGGCCGAAACGCCGTCGAAGCCGAGCGCGGCGAAAAGCTCCGTCGCCGCGTCGAGCAGCCGCTCGCGCGTCTCTTCTGCGCGTTTCTGGGTCGCCTTCCGGGGGCTGCGCTTTGCCTTCGTCTTGGCCGCCATGCCGGTCACGTCCGGTTTCCTTGAAACTTGTTGATTGACAAAATTTATGACTCAGATTTCGTCAAATAACAAGTTTCGAGCTGGAATCGCCAAAAAGGGCAGCGGTCCTTACGTAGAAACCCCTATGACATGGGTTATCCCCCGCTTGCTAAAATTCGGTCTCCCAACCCCGCCTCGCGAGAGTTTCCATGTCGATGGACCCGCCCGCCCCTGCGTCGCAGGGGTTATTCGTACCCAAATTGCTGACCGTGCTGCGCGAGGGCTATGACGCGCGCAAATTCAGCGCCGATCTCGTCGCGGGCCTCACCGTCGCCATCGTCGCCTTGCCGCTTTCCATGGCGCTCGCCATCGCCTCGGGCGCGACGCCGGACAAGGGGTTGCTGACGGCCATCGTGGCAGGCTTTCTCATTTCCGCGCTGGGCGGCAGCCGCTTCCAGATCGGCGGACCGACCGGCGCCTTCGTGGTCGTCGTCTTCAACATCATCGAGACGCAGGGCTATGACGGGCTCGTCATAGCGACTTTCATGGCCGGCCTCATGCTCATGCTGGCGGGCTGGGCGCGGCTCGGCACTTACATCAAATATGTGCCGCAGCCCGTGGTCACGGGCTTCACCGCCGGTATCGCCGTCATCATCGCAACGAGCCAGATCAAGGATTTCCTCGGGCTCACCACCGGCGAGCTGCCGGGCGCCTTTTTCGACAAGATCCCCGTGCTGTTTGCCGCGCTGCCGACGCTGTCGCCCGCGACGCTCGCCGTGGCGCTGGGCTCGCTCGTCTTCATTCTGGCGCTCCGGCGTTACCGGCCCACCTGGCCTGGCTTTCTCTTCGTGGCCGTGCTGGCCTCCATCCTCGTCTGGGCCTTTGCGCTCCCGACGGAGACCATCGGCACGCGCTTTGCCGGGCTCAATCCCTCCTTCGCCGTGCCGACCTTGCCGGATGTGAGCCTGCACCGCCTCGGCACGCTGCTTCCCTCCGCCTTCACCATCGCGTTTCTGGGCGGGGTGGAATCGCTTCTCTCCGCCATGGTGGCCGACAGCATGACGGGCCGCCGTCACCGCTCCAATTGCGAGCTGGTGGCGCAGGGCGCGGCGAATTGCGCCTCGGCGCTGGTCGGCGGGCTGCCCGCCACGGGCGCTATCGCGCGCACCGCGACCAATATCCGCGCGGGCGCCGTCGGTCCCGTCTCGGGCATGATCCATGCCGCCGCCGTCCTCGTCTTCCTGCTCGTCGCCTGGCCGCTTGCGACCTTCATTCCGCTTGCCGCGCTCGCCGCGATCCTTTTTGTCGTGGCGTGGAACATGTCGGAGATCGACAAGTTCGCGCATCTGATGAAGGCGCCCATCGGCGATCGGCTGGTGCTGCTCGCCACCTTCGGCCTCACGGTGGCCGTCGATCTCACCGTCGCCATCGAGGTCGGCGTGGTGCTCGCCGCCGTTCTCTTCATGCATCGCATGTCCGAAGCGGTGGAGGTGCAGGCCCATATGAAACTGCTGGAAGAGGATCAGGCCGACAGCGCGCCCCATACCGTGCCGCCCATGGAAGAGCGCGAACTGCCGACGGGCGTGGTGGCGAGCCTCATCAACGGTCCGTTCTTTTTCGGCGTCGCCATGCGGCTCGGCGAGACGATGGACCGCATCGGCACCCCGCCGAAGGTCTTCATCCTGCGCATGCGCGCCGTGCCGCTCATCGACGGTACGGGCGCGAGCGCCATCCAGACGCTGATCGACCGCTGCGCGAAGCACGGCACCAAGGTCATCGTCACCGCGCTCCAGCCCCAGCCCGAACAGGTGCTGACGCAGATGGGTGTGCTCGACAACGCGGTCATCCGCGTGGCGAATTTCGATGAGGCGATTGCGAAGGCGCGGGAGATCGTGGAGGGATAACTCTGCTCGATAGCATCATGCCCCGCTTCATGCGGGGCATCCACGTCTTTCTTCCCATCGCAAAGACGTGGATGGCCGAACAAGTCGGGCCGTGACGCGTCAGGAGAGACGACCTTTCAGGACGTTGTTTTCGCCGGGATGACATGCCGGGGGAGCGACTACCCCAGCAGCTTGCCCGGGTTCAAAATCCCCTTCGGGTCGAGCTTTTCCTTCACCGCCTTCAGCGTGCCCATCCCGATCTCGCCCTTTTCCTCCAGCATCCAGGGCGCATGGTCGGTGCCGACGCCGTGGTGATGGCTGATCGTGCCGTGTCCCGCCTCGATGGCGTCGGACGCCGCGCGCTTGATCGCCTGCCATTGCTCCACTTCGCGGTCGAGCTGGCGGGGAAACACGAAAGTGAAATAGAGGCTCGCGCCGTCCGGATAGGAATGGCTCACATGCGCCATCACGATGCCGCGCGCGCCTTGTTCGGGCATGTTGACGGCCATGGCGTTGGAAATGGCTTCCGTCACCTTTTCGCGCAGCGCCACGATGTTCGACCAGTGCGTCGAGGTTTCCAGCGTATCCACCGCCAGCCCGCGATCGAGCATCGGGTCGCGGCTATAGGGCGAGTGGAAGCGGCCCTCATACCATTTGCGGCCCGGCCCGGTGCCGAGCGCCATGGCGCCTTCCGCCTTGCAGATCGCTTCGGTCTGCGCCTGCGCCCAGAGCACGGTTTCCTTTTCGCCTTCGAGCCCGATCAGCATCAGGCAGGGGCCGTCGGCAAAGCCGCGCGCTTTCAGGAACATCTCCTGCAGTTTCGATTTCAGCCCGCCTGACGAACTCGAAGAGAATTTCTGGAAGAAATGCGTCTCGTCGGCATCCGACAGCCGCACCATGGCGACGGGAATGTCGGCATGGTTGATGCGCCGCGCGGCTTCCACGCCTGCCTCGAAATTCTTGAAGAGATAGCCGCGATAGTCTTTGCGCGCGGGCAGCTCATGCACTTTCACGGTCGCTTCGCAGATGATGCCGAGCGTGCCTTCCGAGCCCGCGACGAGCTGGTTCAGATTGGGCCCCGCGGCGGAAGCCGGGAAGTCTTCCGTCTCCCAGAAGCCTTCGGGCGTGGCGAGCTTTGCGTTCACCAGCCATTTTTCCGCCTTGCCGTAGCGGTTCGACTGCTGGCCCGCGCCGCGCGCCGCGATCCATCCGCCCAGCGTCGAGAACTCGAAGCTCTGCGGATAATGGCCGAGCGTCACGCCGTGGTTCTGAAGCTGTTCTTCCAGCGCCGGTCCGTAAATGCCCGCCTCGATGCGCGCCGTCATCGACACCTTGTCGATGCGGATGACGCGCGTCATCATCGTCATATCCACGGTCAGCACCGCGCCGTCGAGCGACTTCGCGAGCGCGTTGACGCCGCCCACCACGGAAGAGCCGCCGCCGAAGGGCACCAGCGTAATGTCTTCTTCCTGCGCGAGCTTCATCACCGACATCACTTCATCGGCCGCGCGCGGATAGACGACGCCGTCGGGTGCCATGTCGAGCTTGCCCGCCCGCACGTAAAGCAGGTCGTGATAGGACTTGCCGCGCGCATGGAAGGCGCGTTCGTAATCGTCCACGCGCAGCTGGTTCTCGCCGACGATGGCGGCGAGCTTTTCCTGCTGGGCTTGCGTCAGCCGCGTCGGGGCGAGGCGGATTTCGTTCACATGCTGGGCGGGCGTCTTCGGCAGATGGCTCAGCCCCAGCGTCTCGCGGATCCATTCCCATTGCGGCGCCTTGTCCGGCAGTGCGTTTTCCTGGGAAACCGGCCCCCAGCCGTTCCAGCGCAGCGTCGTGCGGTCGATGGTCATGTTTGTTGTTTCCTCTTGGTCTCTAGACCCTCAGCGTGATCGCGCCGGGCAATATCTCGAAGCGCGCCGGCAGCCGTCCCGGCGCCTCGCCGTCCACATCCAGAAGCACCGGCTTGTCGTCCACCGGCTCGGCTTCCAGCCAGCGCGCGCGCATGGTCGTCACCTTCGGATGGCCGATATGCTCGCCCTTGTAGAGCGAGCCGGAATTCTTCGCGAAAGTCAGCCGCTCCAGAGCCTGTCCAGTGTCACCA
>CAYSVF010000078.1:0-923 GCA_964434415.1 uncultured Parvibaculum sp. | reverse complement strand
AGCCCATATCGCGCAGCACCGTCACGTCGAAAATGCCGTCATCCGGTTCCGCCGTCGGCGCGATCATCATGCCGCCGCCGAAAAAACGCCCGTTCGCGATGGCACAGGTGCCGACCGTCATTTTCTCGTCGATGCCGGTATCGGTCTTGATGCGCACTTCACGCGGGCGATAGCCGAGCATCGCCATCATCGAGCACCAGAAGAAAGTGAAGCTGCCGCCGAAATTCTTCTGCCAGGTGGCGCGGTTCACCGCGCGGTCCACCGCGCCCGACATGCCGAAGCTCGCGATATTGTCGAAATAACGCGTGGTTTCGCGCCCGTCCTCGGCGATGAAGCGCAGCCGCCCGATATCGATCCGGCGGGTATTGCCGCTCGCAATATGCGCGATGCCTTTCTCCCATTCCTGGGGAAAGCCGAAGGTGCGGCGGAAATCGCCGCCCGTGCCGCAATTCAGAATGGCGAGATGCGCGTCGGGGTTGATCTGCTCCTCGCCCTCGTAAAAGCCGTTCACCACCTCGTTGATCGTGCCGTCGCCGCCGACCGCGATGACGAGCTGTGCGCCTTCGCGCAAGGCCTGGCGCGTCAGTTCGGCGGCGGGCAGGTAATGCGGCGAGGAGGGAGAGCCGGTGAAATGCACGCGGATGGCGCCGAGATGTTTTTCAAGCTCCGCGGCGATGCGCCGCCAGGCCCGGCCGGTATAGCCGCCGCCCGAGCGCGGGTTCACCACCGCGGCGACATGGGGCATGTAGCCGTCGGCCCGTATATGCGCCGTAGGATGCACCATGGGGCTATGTTCGCCGCCCGTGCTCATGCAGAAGCCCGCTGGCTTTCCGGCGACACGGTCTCGAAGCGTTTAAGCGTCTCGGCCATTTCATTGGCGAGCCGCGTTTCGTCCCAGTCGAGTTCGCGCGCCATCAGGTCGC